>CAYQTV010000001.1:0-25511 GCA_964420525.1 uncultured Nitrososphaerales archaeon
CAGCAACTATTTGATCAGCGGGTATATCCCTCTGTATCCTCATAATCCTAACCCAAGGAGGAACTATCATCTTAACTTTAGCGATTAAATCTACAATTTCGTCTAAAGATGGAGGGACGTATTCTCCTCTCTTATACATCTGATAAAGTGGAGCCGATTCAACTACAAGTGTAGGGTAAATCTTTATCATGTCGGGCTTAAATCTATCGTCGTAAAATAGCTTATAGAACGATTCGTAATCCTTCCTTAGATCAGAGTAAGGCAATCCAGGCATCATATGAGCCACGATTTTAAATCCCGCATCTTTCGCTATTCTAAATGCTTCAATAGTATCCTTAACTGTATGCCCTCTTCGCACCTTTCTCAAAATATCATCGTTTAAGGTTTGAACGCCGATCTCAACCCTCGTACCGCCATAATACAGCATTCTATCGACGTGTTCCTCCTTACAGAAGTCCGGTCTGGTCTCAAAGGTTAAGCCTACACATCTTCTCTCGGCTGTTTCGTTATGGCGTATCGCCTCCTCCAAACTGCTTGCCTTAAATCCATTTAAAGCGTCGTAACATCCCTTAACAAACTCTTCTTGATACTTTATAGGAAAACTGAGAAATGTCCCTCCCATTATTATTAGCTCGATTTTTGAAGTAGGATGCCCTATAGCTTCTAATTGTCTAATCCTAGCGGTTACCTGCTTGAAAGGATCGTAATCGTATTCCATTCCTCTTCTTGCTGCAGGTTCTTTACCCGTGTAAGATTGAGGCGTATTCACTTTAACTCCTCCAGGACAGTAGATACAGTTAGCTTGTGGAGGACAGGGCATTGGTCTACTCATAGCAGCTATTACCGCTATTCCGGAAAGGCTTCTAGCAGGCTTAATAATTAAGAGCTTCCTTACTTTTTTATCTCTTATCCTCGATAAAATTTCGGAATTCTTAGGAATCCTTTGTAACCTATGCTTTCTAGCCACCTCCATTTTAATATGTAAAATGTCTTTCTTCGTTATTTCCTCCCTTCTGGATAGTATAGTTTGAGCTATCTCATCTAGCGCTTTCTCCCACTCTTGTTCCACGCTGTTCTGAACGATCATTAACTAGGGAAGCACTTGCCTAGGTTAAATATAAAATCATTGCTCGATCCATTTTAGAAAATGAACGTATATTATCGAGTCTTCATCGAGATCCTTATAGTGTTTCCTCAACGCTCTCTTAAGCTCTTTAATATTCCTAAAGCCGTCTCTTCTAGCGTCTACATTTGAAAGCTCGCTAACCTTCTTTTCAATGATTTTTTCAATCATCGCCCTTCCTACCATCTCTTCCCCAGCATATACATCTACATATTCTCCTGGAGAAGCCAAAGGCCTTCTTCTTATAGTCGTAACCTTACCTCTTTTAAGTAATACTTCTCTGTATTCCTTTGAGAAAACAAGTCTCTTAACCAACGTAGTACTCCCTCATTTTTTCAACAAACCTTCTAAACGTAGGATGCGGATCTCTAGTTCCAAGTATTTCCCTGACCTTCTCCCAGCTCCTGCCCTGTAAACATTTCGCGCATAGCGCTTTCTCTACTTTTTCGGGTATTCCAACCCGTTTATTAACACCGGTGAATAGATGGGCTCTTACGAGCTCCTTAATTACATCGCTTACCGACTCATAAGATAGATCTCCTCTCACGTATCCCTTTAACCTAGCTTTTTGCGATTCGGTTAACTTCGCTCTTTCTATTCTCTTCGTTTCAAAACCTTTGAACAACATCAAAGCCGTATCTATAAGTAATCCATAATAAGTATCGTGAAGGGAATTGAACAATCTATTTCGAAAGTCCATATTTATGCTTTCAATATAACTCTTAGCTTTACTAGTTAGAGGTTTAACGAATATAACGCTATACTCTCCTGATGCGGCGTTTCTCATAGGACTTATGTGGACCGGCACGTATCCGTTCTTAAGCCAAAAGTTAACTAGCTCCTTACTAGCGCCAAAGCTCGCCCCTAACCAGTCCACCTTCCCCTCCATTTCCTCCTCGAGACATTTTAAGGCTAAGCTCCCTAACCCCCTGTTAAATAAAGATGGATTAGTTGCGATTCTAACTATCCTAACGCCCTTCAACATACCGAAGTTCTTGTAAACAGGATGGTGTTTTAGTAATACACCGGGAATGAGGTGGCCAGGAGGCTGCTCTCCCTCGCTAATTTTCTCCACTTCTTCTCTCGTCAAGGATCCCTCTCTTGCAAGATGCATGGCTACAACTATTCTACCATCTGGTAACGTTAAAGTTCTTGCAAAATGATGAGGCGCATCACCTAGTAAGACGAGGTCATCCGGCCTATTCCTGTAATGAGCCGTTACGTAGGTACCTATGAAGGCCCTCAATCTATTTTCTCCTCTTCCAAAATAGTAATCCCTATCTACCTTCTGATAATCAACCACCTTTACCTCCTCCGGCCTAATTTCATCTGGTTCGGAATCCAACAGGAGAACGTCGTAAAGCCACTTTTCAATGGGATCGTCTTTCGCGTATCTTATAGGTTCTGTCATTTCAATTTCCATTATCTTTAACTTTTCAAATTCTCTCAATCTCTTTCTAAATCTCAATCCAAAACCTCTACCGGATCCCTCATATCCGTGAACTGTTGAAGAATAGATCAATTTATCAAAGAAATAGGGATAGCGTAAAAGAAGAGGAAGAGGTATACCGGCTGCCTCGTCTACTATAGCTATGGCTCCCTTCTTATGTGATAAAACGTAAGGAGAAACAAACTTAACCCTTACTTTATTCGCTCTTAACTCAAAACCTTCTCGCTCATACCTCACGTCCTTTGCCTTTAAACCTCTTTCCAAGAACTCGAATATTTGGGAAATTCCTAAAGGGGACGGAGCGGTTAGTAGAAGATCACCTTTCACCAATCCCTCTGAGATTAATGTGGCCATTCCTAATCCAAGCGCTACGCTCTTTCCCCTCCCCCTATCTGCCCTTATTACTAAGGCAGCCCTCCCTCTTTCCTCCCCCAAACTCCTTATAGCTCTCAGAACTCTTAATTGATCCCTCGATCTCACCAAAGCCTCTACTCCACTAGTTATAGAAGGTCTGAACTCATCAGATACCTTCTTATCCTCTAAAGCTTCATATATCACCCTATCGTTATGAATTATCACTATTCCTTTATGCTCAAACATCTTCCTCTTCAATCTAAAGGTAAACCTCCTCTTTACATCATCTAACGTGTAGGGAGGGCTAACTATCCTCTTGTGGTAATCAGCTACTCTCTTACCCCAATCCTCGATGGATTTAGTTATAAAGAATAAAATACCTCCTCCTCTAACAGTTTCAACTACTCTTCCTAAGGCATTAGGAGAAAGATCCTGTGGCTCCTCTGCTACCAACAAATCCCACGTAGTACCTAATATTTTATCGGTCTCATTCGGCTTTATCCATTCAAACTCACCTAAGATTTTCTCTATTTTCGGATTCGGTTCCCAGGTAACGTATAGAGAGCCAAATTTATCGACTACGGAGCTTTTAACTAAGTCTAAGACATCAGCTAAGTTCTTAACGTTAGATAACACGATTATGCGCCTGTGTCTAACCTTTTTAGCTTCCGCTATTGCTTTCTTTATAACTTCTAACACATAGCCCCTTCTTTCTTAAAGCTTAATATTTTTTCTTAGCTTACGTTATGTCGTGCAAATAAGAAGTTATAGAGGAAAAGGGAGAAGGGTACTAGACGCTTTTAACGTAGAGGTCGGAGATCGGATCATCGTTAAAACCGATAAAGATGAATTTGAAGGGATTTTAATGCCTAGATATGAATTTGCTGATGAGGAACATATAGTAATTAAATTAAAAAATGGGTATAACATCGGAATTAAAGTAGATGAAATAAGGTCGATAACCGTAGTTGAGAAGGCTAAGGTCATAGAAAGGAGGAGGGAAACGGTAGGAGAGGTCAAGGGCCTTCCTAAAGTTAAGTTAATTGGCACTGGCGGAACGATAGCTAGCAGAGTTGATTATAGAACTGGAGGAGTCTCGCCAGCTATGTCGGTTGAAGACCTTTATACACTAGTGCCGGAGCTGAAAGACATCGCATCATTATCTGTAGAGAACTTATTTAATGTTTACAGCGAGAATATGACGGTTAGACATTGGGAAGAAATTGCTAAAGCGGTTTACAGAGCTTTTAAATCCGGCTTTAACGGCATCGTTATTGCCCATGGAACCGATACTATGCACTATACCGCATCAGCTCTCTCTTTCGCCTTAGAAAATCCACCAGGTCCGGTAGTATTAGTTGGTGCGCAGAGATCCTCTGATAGACCCTCTAGTGACGCGGCTACGAACTTAATTTCAGCCGTTAAAGTCGCAAGCCACAAAGATATTTCGGGGGTTTTTGTATCAATGCATTTAGGCTTAGATGATGATATTATAGCGTTACATCGAGGGGTTAGAGTTAGGAAAAATCACACAAGTAGAAGAGACGCTTTTAAATCCATAGACGAAGAACCTCCTATAATCGTTCAAAATGGAAAGGTGATAATAAGAAGAAAAATCCCAAGGACGAATGGAGAGTTTAAAGTGATACCGAAGTTTTCAAGTAAGGCCTATCTCTTAAAGTTCTTCCCTAATCAGAATCCGGAGATCATAAGCTATCTAGTTGATAAAGGGTATGAGGCCATAATACTTGAAGGAACGGGTCTAGGACACGTATCGACTGAGATGATACCATATCTAAAGGAAGCTATAGATAAAGGGATCTTCATAGGTATGACCTCTCAATGTATATGGGGAAGCGTAAGAATGACGGTTTATGAAACAGGAAGAGAACTCCTAAAGATAGGCGTAACTCCACTTGGAAGCATGCTTGCAGAAACTGCCTTAGTTAAAGCGATGTGGCTCTTAGGGCAGGGATTTAGAGGAGAGAAGCTCGAGAAGTTAATGGTTCAGAACTTGAGGGGAGAGATGGTAGATAGGAGGCTGGTATGATGTCCTTCGATCCGTATGCAATAGGTCTAAAGGTAGGAATAGAGCTTCATAGACAGCTTAATACGAAGGAGAAGCTGTTTTGTAAATGTCCAACTAGGAAACCTGAGGAAGAAAGGGAAAGGAAATTCTATAGAATGCTTAGGGTAGCTGAAAGCGAATTGGGAGAAATAGATCCAGCGGCTAAATTTGAAGCTGAAAAGGGAATACATATAGAGTACATAGCGGGCGAGAAAAGCAGCTGTTTAGTAGAAGCAGATGAAGAACCTCCTCATGATTTAAATCAAGAAGCTTTAGATTCCGCCTTAATAATAGCGCTTGCTCTCCACTCTAACATAGTAAATGAGGTACATGTGATGAGAAAGATAGTTATAGACGGTAGCAATACGACGGGCTTTCAGAGAACAATGGTTGTCGGGATAGGAGGATATTTAGAGGCAGCGGGAAGAAAGATAGGAGTTCAAACCATTTGTTTAGAAGAAGATGCTGCAAGACTTATGGAGAAAAGGGAGAATCTTAAGGTATACCATTTAGATAGGCTAGGAGTTCCTCTTGTAGAAATCTCGTTAGAGCCTGTAACCGCAACACCAGAGGAAATAGAGGAAATAGCCTTAACTTTAGGAAGACTTCTAAAGGCTAGCAGAAGAGTTGCGAGAGGTCTAGGAACCGTTAGACAGGACGTAAATATATCGATAGAAGGAGGAGGTATAGTAGAGGTTAAGGGCGTTCAAAAACCCGACTTAGTTAGAAAGGTAGTTTATTTTGAAGTTAAGAGACAGCTTTGGCTTAAAGAACTTGCCTCTATATTAAGACAAAGAGGGGTTAAAGAAGAGGACTTAAATGTCGAACCGATTGACGTGACCCATGTATTTAAAGAAACTAAATCGACCATAATTCAAAAGGCTATAAGGAAAGGAGGGAAGATATTAGCGTTAAAAGCGAAGGGGTTTAAAGGTCTGCTAATTGAAGAACCCATAGAGGGGGCCAGATTAGGTAAGGACCTAGCGGATCTCGCTAAATTATTCGGTTTTGCCGGCATTTTACACTCTGACGAACTTCCGGCGTTCGGCATATCTATTAGTGAAATCGAGGAAATAAGGAAAATACTGGAAATGGATGATAACGATGCCTTCATTTTACTAGCTGGAGATTATGAGAAGGGAATGAAGTGTATGTTAGAGATAAGGGAGAGATTGAAAAAAGCACTCTACGGTCCTCCATCTGAGACAAGAGCCCCTACGCCAGATGGGAAGACGAGGTTTTCTAGGCCCAGACCAGGATCAGCGAGAATGTACCCGGAAACAGACATCCCTCCGATTCCAATAACTAAGGAAAGACTTGATAGGCTCTCTAAACTTGTTCCTAAACCTTGGAAGGAAATGGTAAAGGAATATGCCGAGAGGTACAGAATAAACTATAAGTTAGCAGAGCAACTCCTTGATTCGGAAAGGAACGTTCTATTTGAAGAAATTCTCGGCAAAGTGAAGTTAGCTCCAACATTTATAGCGGCTACTCTAACCGAAACGATAACTATGCTGGAGAGGGAGGGATTAGACGTATCTAAGCTAAGTGATGAAGATATCGAAGAAATATTCCTCTCCGTAGATAAGGGAGAAGTAGCCAAAGAAGCCATACCTGAAATCATGAGAGCTATTCTTAGCGGAAAGGCTTCGTCGGTGAAAGAAGCTATTGAAGTATTAGGTATTAAGGGCATTAGTGATGACGAACTTATTGAGATAGTTAAGGAAGTAATAAAAAGTAATGCTGAAGTGGTTAGAGAAAGAGGAATGGGAGCCTTTGGGTTAATTATGGGAAGGGTGATGGCTAAGGTTAGAGGTAAAGCAGATGGAGCGAAGGTAAGCAAGATAGTGAAGGAGATTTTACAAAACGAAAGTAAACGATAGATCAATTATTGAAAAAGAGGGAAAACATTGTATATGTGTAAAGAAGGTATAAATTAGAAAAAGATATTTACATATTAAGTATATACGTTTGCATATGGAACAGGAAACTGTGAGGATTAGACTTAAAGTTAATGCAAACGAGATTGAAATAGAAGCAACTAAGAACTCTTTGAAAGACGTAGTTCAAGTAATTCCAGATATACTTAGGAACATCTCTTCCCTCCCTCCTAAGCCGTCCATCGAGCCTGTAAAGAGAGAATCCCAAGTAGAAGAAAAGATGGAGGAACTTCCGGAAATTAAGATAGAGAAGGATGAATCGTTACCGTCGGTTATAACTAAGCTATTTGCAACTGAATGGGGAAGAAAGCCTAGGAAGCTAATGGACGTTAAGGAAGCTCTAGAATCTTATGGTTTGATATATCCGAGACAATCAGTTGCCGTAGCTCTCTTAAGGCTCGCTAAGGATGGTAAATTGAGAAGGTTTAAAGGTCCTGATGAGGAATACGTTTATACGGCATCAACGGTTTTATTAGCTAAGTAGGTGGTAAGATGGAGGAAGCTGTTAAAGTGGAGATAGCCTACGGAGATGTTAAGGCCCAGTTCACCGGAAAACCTGAGGAAGTTGCTGAGCTCGTGAATAGATTCTTAGCTCAAAATCTACCTACTTATGCTTTAGCTAAGAAGCTCTACTTAAACTACGATCTAAAGGACCTAACTGAAATGTTTTCCGATTACATAAGAATAACGCCAGAAGGTCCCAGAGTTATAACTGAGAAGAAGCTAAGCGATAAATTAGTCATAGCTCTCCAATTAACTGCAAATAGAATAGCGTATGAAACTGGATCGAGTAGCGCTGATCATATGACGGTACAGGAGCTTGAATCCGCTACCTCAATTAATCCTAAATCGATAAGCTCTAGGTTAAGCGAGTTAGTTAAAGCTGGACATGTAAAGAGGATAACGGGAAAGACGGGAACGTCGTATAAAATAACGACGTTAGGGATAAAATGGCTTTACGAAACCCTGAAGACTAAAGGACGCTAGGGAGGAGGTCTTTTCTGGACGTACCTGTAGTTTCTCGGACTTCCTTCTCTACTTAATATTCCCTCTCTTACTAAATCCGTAAGGGTATGGGAAATAGCGGATTTATCGTAGTGATATCCTCTTCTCCCCAATTCAGCATCTACCTCGGATAGCGTCCTATGCTCGGAAAACCAACCTTCCTTCCATAGATCTTCCAAAAGGCTTTTACACGTTACCCCCTTAGAAGTTATTGAGCGTTCAACAATTGGGACGGTTTGAGTACCTAAGCCGGCTAAGACTTTAGAAATTACATCAGTGAGTCTACTTTCAGGACACTCTATCTCTATTTCCCAAGCCCCTCTTTTCAATTTGACCTTTACCTTCTCTTCCTTCTCATTTTTGTTGTTGTTATTGTTCAAGTTGAGCAATATTTATAAGCCCCCTCCACCTACCCTATTGTTGATCAAGTTGAACAACCAATTAAATCTTCCTATTGTTAACGGCCTTTCTAACCTTCTATCCGTATTTGATCGTATGGACGTTAGAAAATTAGAGGGCAAAAAGGTATTATTCGTACCTTCAGAGGATCGGGAAGTCAGACCTATCCAAGGATGGGATATAATATCGTTGGATGATCCGGTGATTATTAGCGAGGAAGGCGAGAGAGGTTCGATAGTTGCTATAGATTCCAGCGTCGTTCATATAGCTGAAACTGATGACGGTTCAGTGTACGGAGCGAAGGCAGCGCTCGTCGTCTATGATAGAGGAGAACGGGAAATACATAGAGTAGGACCTTTTCTATTATACCTTAATGAAGAAAATGCAAGGGAGATAGCTTCCTGTTTTAATAGCAATGTACATCCGATGTTGCTCCTATTAGATAGACAAGCAGCTATGAAGAGCATGAGGTTAATCATGGAAAGGTCCCTTGCCTCTTTCGCAATATCATACTTCAAGTCCAGGTTTATTTTGCTTGATGGTTCATTGAGGTTATCCGTCTTCGAACCTAAATGGGCGAGCTTAGATATACTGCTCTCGGAAAGCAAGGATGCTACATTAGTTGGAATAAGCAAAGCGAGTAGGATAAAGCTCGTGAACAGGCTCGCTTCCTCAATATCTAAAGTCGATTTACCTTGTTACATAGAAATAACGAAGCTTATAAAGTCCCTAATCAGGCCATCGCTAGGAAGAAGCTACTTAGTAAAACTAGATAGGGGAGGTCTCGTCTTCAGGATAGATCTACCATCTCATGTAGATCCAAGTAAAGCCTTTCCATCTCTCAGGAATAGCGATATACTGAACAATGGCTATCCGGAATCACTCAAAATTGCTCATCTAGTTTCAATATTTACGCAAGCCGAAATTGCGGGTGTAAAGGGGATAATAGCGTCTAAAGCTAGAGACGTATTAATGACCGAGGATATCAGAAGGCTCGTTCTTGGCTCACTAAGATTGTAGGTGATAGTTATGAAGATCTTAAGTAAACATGGAGATGAATTCAGGATCTTGCTCTTACCTAATGAAAAGATAGAGAGAGGAGATTACATATTAGTCGAAGATGTAAGAGAGAAAAGAGCGCTTATCTTACAAGTTTACGATGAAACTTATCTAGACTCTCCCGGAATGGAAGAAGAAATGTTGAGGGATGAGTTATTTAGAGATGAGAAAGGACAGATGCTCGACCCTTATAACTTAAGAAGTATTTCTTACTTAATCAAGGATGCTAGGGTA
Source organism: uncultured Nitrososphaerales archaeon (assembly GCA_964420525.1). Lineage (GTDB taxonomy): Archaea > Thermoproteota > Nitrososphaeria > Conexivisphaerales > CALBHZ01 > CALBHZ01. Next base: position 9,633 of record CAYQTV010000001.1, read on the forward strand.
TTGAAATGCAAAGTAAGGGCTTCAGTTGAGAACGGAAAAATTTCCTCTAACGTAAGCTGGGTACCGAGTAGGGTTCATAGCAAGGTCACTAGAATGCCATATGAGGACTTATTTAAGATAATAGGCAAACGCGGTAGAAAAATCCGGATAGGTACTACTTCAACTGGAGATGAATTCGTTATAAACGCTGAGGATATCGATGGAAGGCTAACTATAATAACCGGTAAAAAGGAGGCTGGGAAATCCCATCTAGCGAAGCTCCTTGTAGCTGGCCTCTTGGATCACGGAGCTTACGTCATCGTGTTCGATATAAACGATGAATACTCGGGTCTCTCATTTTTAAAGGATGGAGGTCCAAGCCGCTATATCTCTAAGATAAGGGTTCTGGAACCTGGGGTGAATTTAAAGTTTACGTTAAAGTATGTAGGTAAGATCGTATTTATGGATGTGTTACAACACGTCCTCGACACCCCAGGCGCGTCTTTCAGAGAATTTCTAAGAATTTGGGACTACTTGGAAAGCAGAGGACAGCTTAACATGAGATCTCTATATGAATGCATCTTGAGATGGAAATGCAATGAAATGGTAAGAGATGCTTTACTCTCCAGATACTACACTTTAGCTTCCTCCTCTTTATTTACGGATATCGAGCCTAAGGGAACTAAAATAGAAGAGCTGTATAGAGAATCTACCGAGGGGATAGCTTTTATTATCTCATTAGGAAAGACAAGCCCGATTACTAGAAGGATAGTAGTAGAAATAATACTATCAAAGCTCTTGAGGCTTTTAGAAGAAAGGCTTATACCTCCGACCTTTTTAATAGCCGAAGAAGCCCACCTATACTTGAGAGAGACTTATTGGGAGGATCTTGTTACTAGAATGAGACATTTCGGTATATTTACTATTTTCGTAACTAATCAACCCGATGCGTTAGGAGCTAGTATTTACAGACAGGCGGATAATATCTTCCTATATAACTTCACTAATGAGAAAGATTTAGACATGATATCTCAAGCGTCTGTTACGGATTCCGAAACTATAAAAAGCATAGTAAAAATGCTTCCGCCGCACTACTGTCTAGTCATAGGGAAAGTGGTTTCCGATTTACCTATCGTCGTAAAGGTATCTGAAGCTCCCTTTGAAACGTTGGGTTATACGAAAAGGTTCTTTAAGCCCATTGAAAATAAGGTAATGGATTCGACAAATAAGTATTGTCAAATATAAATTCGGCAAGTGTTATATATGCGTTCGACGAACGATTTTACGATGAGCATAGAAGAAGATGAACTAGCTATAAAGATAGCGGGCCAGCTCGTTTTAAGTTCTAATCCTGGTAGAGAGATGAGGTTGTGGAGAGAGAGGGCAAAGATAAATCAGAGCGCTGTAGCGAGAGAGATGGGCGTCTCTCCTTCCGTATTAAGCGATTATGAAAACGGGAGGAGGAAATCTCCTGGGGTGGGCTTCATTAAAAGATACGTGATGGCATTGCTGAAGCTCGATAGACAAGGACAAAGGATACTGAAACAAGTTCCAACTGTTGAAACAATAGGAGCTATTTTAGCTATAAGGGAGTTTGAAAGAGCGGTAACGGCTAAGACTATAATCGATACTTTGGATGCAGAGGTGCTTGCAGGACACGATATGCTTGAGTGTCCAATATACGGATACACGGTCTTAGATAGTATAAAAACGATATATTCCTTAACCGGCAACGAGTACTATAAGATATTCGGAAGGACGTCTGAAAGAGCTTTAGTATTCACTAGAGTTGGATTAGGTAGAAGTCCTATGGTTGCTGTAAGGGTTTCCCAATTAAAGCCTAGATTGGTCGTGGTGCACGGTCCAAAAGACGTAGATCCCTTAGCCATAAAGCTAGCTCAAATGGAGGAAGTCATCTTAGCTTTATCTAAATTGAAAACTGAGGAGGAGATAATTAAGAACCTATCAGAGATAGGAAAGGCTTAAAACTAAGTACTTTTTGCAAAGATCGGGATGGTATTAGATATTGGAGAGATAACTAGTTTACTTTTCTTAGTAATTTTATCCTTTATATCTCATAAATTAAAAATGACTACCTTAAGCGGCACGATATCTGGCATAATACTTGGCCTCGTAATCATCTTATTTGGTAGCTGGAAGTGGTTCATCGTCTTCATTTTGTTCTTCTTAATAGGATCAGCAGCAACTAAATTTAGATTATCTGAAAAGATAACGAAAGGCGTTATTGAGGAGAAAAGAGGGGCAAGAAATTGGAAAAATGCTGTTTCAAATGCCTTGCCGGCCGCTATAGCCGCTCTTCTATTTCATACACACCCACATGTCTCCATTTTCTTTTCCTCCTCTATATCATCCGCCTTGGCGGATACCCTAGCGACTGAAATAGGAGTACTAAGTAGAAGGGAGCCCAGATTAATTCTAGACTTAAGAAAGAAGGTAGATGTAGGTTATTCTGGCGGCGTTACTTTAGAGGGCTATATAGCCGCCTTTGCGGGGAGCATTATAATATCTTCGTCATCCTCAATTTTGGGAATTTCAAATGCAGGGTACAAGGGATTTCTAGCTATAACCGTAGCCGGTCTATTAGGATGTACCGTAGATAGTTTGGTAGGAGCGACTTTACAAGCTAGGTATAAATGTAGTATATGCGGTAAGGTGACGGAGTCACCTAATCATTGCGGGGAAAGGGCTACGTTAATCGGAGGGTTTAAGTGGTTAGGCAATCACGCCACAAATTTAATAGCTAACTTAATAGCTGGTGCTCTGGGGTTATCGATCTTCTACGGTATCTAAAATTTAAGAAAACTTCTTCTTCAAGTACTCTACTAATTCATCAATTCTAACTCTTTCCTGTTCCCAAGTATCTCTATCTCTGACAGTAACGGATTCGTCCTTTAAGGTTTGGTAATCCACTGTAACTGCGAATGGTACGCCTATTTCGTCAACTCTCGCATATCTCCTTCCTATTGATCCTGATTCGTCATAAACCGTATAAAAACCCGCTTTATCTAACATTGCCTTAATCTCTAAGGCCTTTTCGGGAAGTCCATCTTTAGTTACCAATGGAAATACAGCGACTTCTAATGGAGCGATCTCTCTAGGAAGCGATAGCACTACTCTATCTTCCTTAACTCGATATGCATAAGTAAGAGCCGTTAATATAAGGCGTTCAACTCCAAAACTCGGTTCAACTACATGGGGTATGAGCTTCTTCACTCTTTCCACGACTTCTTGTTTCTTTATTTCGTAAGTCCCCTTTTTTAGTTCCTCATTATCGAGAAATGCCTTTCCATCTTTTATCTTAATCTTGGAACGATTCTTCAACACCTCCTTCCACCTATCGGGTATTCCGTCTTCACCTTATCTACTATAAGCTCTACTTTTTCGACGATCTTTTTAATAGGCTTATCTAAAGGGATGCTAATCGTCAAATCTTCTCCGCTCTTCGCCATGTGAGATGACAAATCGTAATCCGTTCTATATGCATGTCCCGCAACTTCAACCCATCCATAACCTTCTAAATAAACCTCATGATCGAAAGTTTGAGCAGAGTAGTGAGCTCTCTCCCCTTCCAACTTCGCCTTAAACCTCTGTTTATCATCTGGAACACCTAGCTTGTTGAGGAATATCTTCGAGAGAGCAAGGAAGTAAGCAAGCCATGGATGTTTAACTAACCTTCTCTCAGCTGCTTCCTTAGCCGTCACCACAATAGGTTCCTCGGCTCCTTTCGCTACAAGCTCCTCCGTTAATAAAGGTAGCCTTACATCTTTAACTCTATCTAGGTAAGGACAACCTTCTTCTGGATTCATAAACAACTCTACTTCCATCATGTTAAATTCTCTAAGCCTAACCATTGCCTGTCTAGGAGATATCTCATTTCTAAAACCCTTTCCTATTTGAGCTACTCCCAATGGAAGTTTTCCCCTCGATATTTCGTAAAGCCTTTTAAATTCAACGAACATACCTTGGGCCGTTTCGGGTCTTAAAAATCCTTTATTTTCAGTATAAGGACCTATTTTAGTTTCAAACATAGTTAAAAACGGTCTAACGTTCCATTCCATAGATTTACATTCAGGACATTTCACTTTTTCATTCAACATCTCTTTAATTTCATCTAGCGGAGTAGATTCAGGTATATCGATACCGACCTCTTTAAGCAAGTGATCAGCCCTATACTTCCTTTTACATTGTAAACATTCAGCCATAGGATCTTTAAAGCTCGCTACGTGACCAGAGGCTTCGAAGACTACATACGGAGCTATAACGGGAGACTCTATTTCTATAAATCCATTTTCTTTAACGAATATCTTTCTCCATAGCTCAATTATCTTATCTCTGATCCTAACTCCCAAGGGACCTAAAACGTAAAATCCCCCTACCCCACCATATATTTCGTAAGCTTGCCAAAAGAACCCTCTCCTTTTCGCTAAAAGCACTATCTTTTCCTGTAGGTTCACGTTTCATTTCCTTATCAAGGAGCATTCTTAAACCTTTACCTCCATTGCTCTAAGTAATTTGACGGATAGCGTAAAAGATGCCTAGATCTTTTTATATATGCCTTGGCCTCCTCTACTTGGTTAGGATTGCATAGCGTAGATTGGTATCTCGATTTTGTCGACAAATCGTATAAACCGTCCGAAGATGAGCTTATCGTTCTGTACAGAATTGAACCCGCTTTGGAGTTTACCGTTGAAGAAGCGGCTGGAAGGGTCGCGAGCGAAAGCAGCGTAGGGACTTGGACTACGTTGACCACGATAACGGAAAACGTCAAAAGGCTAATGGCAAAGGCCTTCCAATTTAAGGGAAAATACGTTAAGATTGCATATAAACCCGATTTATTCGAACCTGGGAATATCCCTCAAATCCTAAGCTCAATTGCCGGCAATGTGTTTGGAATGAAAGCTGTTCAGTACTTAAGACTAATGGACATAAGATGGCCTAGATCTATTATATCTCACTTTAAAGGTCCTCAGTTCGGTATAGATGGAATTAAGAAGATGTTAAAAATAGAAGATAGACCGATCCTTGCTACCGTTCCTAAACCTAAACTAGGCCTTACAAGCGAGGAACATGCTAAGGTGGGATACGAAGTTTGGTTAGGAGGAATAGACCTCTTAAAGGACGACGAAAATTTGACCGACTTATCCTTTAATAAGTTTGAAGAGCGGTTAAGGCTCGTATTCAAGTATAGGGAGAAGGCAGAGAAGGAGACCGGAGAGAGGAAAAGCTACCTAGTAAATATAACGGGAGATGCGAGGAAAATGGAGAGGAGAGCGAAGTTGGTAAAGGAGTATGGAGGAGAATACGTTATGATCGACATTTTAACCGTTGGATGGGGAGCTTTACAAACGATGAGAGAGGTGTGTGAAGATCTAAAGTTAGCTATTCACGCTCATAGAGCCTTCCACTCAGCCTTTACCAGAAATCCATACCACGGAATGTCGATGATAGTAGTTGGAGAACTCGCTAGATTAGCCGGAGTCGACCAATTGCATATAGGAACGGTAGTTGGGAAACTCGATACTCCTAAGGAGGAGGTATTAACCCTAAAGGAGAAGCTAACTTCAGAAAAATTCGAAGAAAGGGAAGGTTATTTATCTACAGACTGGGGCTCTATAAAGCCCGTAGTTCCGGTTAGCTCTGGAGGCCTGCATCCTGGCTTAATACCCCATTTGTTAAGCATTGTAGGAAACAACATTGTAATTCAGGTAGGAGGAGGAGTTCTTGGGCATCCAATGGGGCCGAGAGCTGGAGCTAAAGCAGTTAGAGATGCTGTAGATGCGTACTTGAAGGGCATTTCTCTGAGAGAGTATAGTGAGAAGAGTAAAGAGTTGAAGGAAGCCTTAAAGAAGTGGGGAGAAGTATCCTATAAGTAAGGTTACATTTCGAAACCCAACTGAACTCTTCCAATAAGCTTAGCGATTCTTTCTAATGGTCCTAAATTCAATATTCCAGCCTCCTCATCTATAGCTATTACTTCGATATTTCCCATTTCCTTAGTGATGGGAGAAAGGTTATTCTCCATTAAAACGTCATATCCGAGAGCGTAAGGAGAGAAGGCCGGCAAAACATAGACTTTCGTACTTCCGATAAATCCCTTAATTAAGCATCTAAACTTCGTTTTCTCTCCAAATTCCCCCCTAATCGTTATCGCGGGATGTACGTGTCCAATAAATAAAGTCTTCACGTTTTCAAGACGGACTTCTTTGTGTCCATGAGCTATCGCACACTCACCTATCTTTAAAAGAGGATCATCTAAAGGAACTTTCAATCTCTTCAATATGGGGATCAAGAAGTTATCGTGATTACCTCTAACGATCCTGATTTCTTCAACCGATCCCTTCAGGGAATTGATAAGATCGGTTACCTCTTCCCATTCTTCGTAACTCGCCTTAGCAAATTCGTGTTTCACATCTCCAGCGATAATTAATCTTTTGGGATTGTAATGTTCAGTAGCTTTTAGAATCATTTCCTTTACCTTATGGTACTGACTGATCGGTACATGTATACCAGAGCTTTCTAAAGCCTCTTCAAATCCAAGATGAAGATCAGCAATAATGATTGCTTCTATATCCTCGGCATAAACGCCGTACGGGAAAGCATAGAGGTTTTCATCTACCCTTTCTCCAATCATTTCTTGCTTACTATAACTTGATTAACCATCTCATATAACCTTTCAAGTACGTACCTTTTATCTTCCATTAATATCACATCGCTAAGCCCTTCTAATACTATATTATGAGCGAATGGTGAAGGGACCGGTACTTGTCCTAAATCTAAAACCTTAACCTTCCCTTCAGATATCCACTTTACTACTTTTTTCGCGTTTTCTATATCCATGTGATCTTCTAAAATCTCTCTGTAAGTCTCCTTTAAAATGGGAAAGTTCGGTATATTTTTCACTACGTTCAAGAGTACTTGAGAGCTTAACTGTTGTTTATCGACGCTTATTTCGTGCCCCTTATAATTCCTCAATATCATAAGCCCTCTCGTAGCTACATGTCTAAACCTCCTTTTCATTAATTCGGTATTAGCTACCGCTTCTCTTAATACCTCTTCAAGGTTTACTTCTACGAGGTCATTTAAACTAGCGATAGGTCTCACTCCCTTCGGATATATTAGTAAAAATCCATTATCATGGATAGCTATTCCTATGTTTCTCTTAAGCTTCTTACTAACTAAATAGGCAAGTGCTTTAGATAGAGCTTCGTTTACTCTCCTTCCATATAAGGTGTGAAAGACCTGCTCAGCTCTTCCTTCTTCATTCCAAAACCACTCTTGAAAGATAACTTTATGAGAAGGAGAAGCTTCTATTCCCAGTGATCTCAAAAACTCCATCTGTTGTTTTATATAGCTTGCTATACCTTTTGCTGTATTCAAATCCGTATTACAAGTATTCATTATATATTCTATTACGTCCTTTCCCTTCCTCAACATATCCATTATTTTTCCTCTAAATTTGGAGACTTCTATAGCTAAATCGAAGCTTAAGGGGAGCATCTCACTAAACCAGCTTGGCACCGTTGGCTTTTTATCGAAAGCAGGTCTAACTCTAGCTTCTAAACCTCTACTGTTTACGAATTCGTAAACCCTTCCTCCTAATAAGAACCTATCTCTTGGCATTAACCTTTCCAAGAAATCTTCCTCTATGCTTCCGACGAGCTTGCCATCGATAGTCCTTACTTTAATATCAACTTCATCCGGTATCGTCCCTATATTCAAAGAATAGATAACCCTAGCATATTTTCCTCTTCTGCCAAACATCTTACCGTCAAACCAAATCTTTCCATACACCTTGTTTTCCTCTAAATTGAAACCTCCAGATAGATACTTCAATAAAGTTAAGAAATCTTCTTTTTTCAATGTATGGAATGAATACGACCTCCTTATGAGCTCTAGCGCTTCCTCTACCTTCCATTTCTTTTCTATAGCCATTCCTAATACGTGTTGAGCTAGCACGTCCAAAGGGTTCTTAGGAATGTGAACTACATCTAAATGTCCCTTTAACGCTTCCTTTACCATAACGGCTACTTCTACCATATCATCTCTATCTACGCAGATAAACCTCCCCTTGCTTACCTCGTGAAGTCTATGCCCTGCTCTTCCTACTCTCTGTAAAGCTCTAGTAACCGATTTAGGGGATCCTATCTGAACCACTAAATCGATGCACCCTATATCTATTCCAAGCTCTAAGGACGTACTAGAAACTATAGCCTTAAGTTGTCCGTTCTTAAGCTTCTCCTCTACCTCAAATCTAACCCATCTGGATAAGGAGCCGTGATGAGCAGCTATCTCATCTTCTCTGATCATTTTAGTTCCTAACACAGATTTCAAATGGAATACAACCCTTTCTGTTCCACTCCTAGTATTGGTAAATATTAGAGTAGTCCTATGTTTTTCAATTAGTTCTGAGATCAACTCATACATCCTCTTGTTTACTTCATCGCTAGGCGTATGGATCAAGTCATCGGTCGGAGATAACACCTTCAGATCCTTCCCTTTAGCGAAGTTCGTATCGATTATTAAGCACGATCTAGGCCTTCCCTTTTCAAAACCTACTAAAAACTTAGCAACTTCGACTAAGGGATTTATAGTAGCCGAAAGACCGATTCGAATGATGCGATTTTCAACCATTTCCTGTAGCCTTTCCAGCGATAAGCTCAAATGGGAACCTCTCTTATTTTCAACTAGGCTATGTATTTCATCAACTATTACCCATCTCACCTCCTTTAAAGCCTTCCTGAATTTAGGAGCATTTAAAATAATAGCTAAGCTCTCAGGAGTAGTTATTAAGATATGGGGAGGTTTTCTCAACATTTTCTGCCTTTCGTTCTGGGTAGTATCACCGGTTCTTACTTGATGTCTTATCTCCTGAACTTCTCTACCTTCCTTCGAAGCTAAAGCGTATATTTCATTTAGCGGTTTCTTTAAGTTTCTGTAAATGTCGTTATTTAAAGCTCTAAGAGGAGATACGTAAACAGCGTACACCTTATCTTCTAACTCTCCCTTCTCAGCTAAATTCATCAACTCACTTATTATGCTTAAGAAAGCTGTGAGGGTTTTACCTGTACCGGTAGGGCTGGATACTAGAACGTTTTTCCCCTCCATGATAGGGATGACGGCCATTTTTTGAGGAGGGGTTAGGTCTTTAAAGTTCGATCTAAACCATTTTGATACCAAGGGGTTTAAACGCGATAAAACCTCCTCTAACGTATACTCTCTCTTTGCGAACTCTATGGCCGCCATCCCTAGCTATTATGGTGCGTAGGGCTCTACTATTTTAATCTAGCTAAAGAATGTTTTAATATATAAAATTCGTAAATAAGAGGCTATGAGAAGCCCCCTCCTAATGATACCAGGGCCTACTAATCTAGATCCCCAAGTACTAGAGGCATTAAGCTGGCCCTCGATAGGCCATACAAGCCCCGAATTTCATGAAGAATTTACTGAGCTCCTCTACTTGACCGCTAAGCTCTATAAAACGAAGAAGGAGAACGTTATCGTATATTCCGGCTCTGGAACTTTAGGGATGGAGGGGGCTGTAGCGAGCTTAATAGAACCGGATGATAAAGTCCTAGCTTTAATAACGGGCTATTTTGGAGAGAGATTTGCGGAGATAGCCGAGATCTATGGAGCTAAGGTAAAAAGGCTGGTCTATCCCTCCGGACATGACGTTAATCCAGAAGATGTAAAGGAGGCGTTGGAAAAAGATGAGTATAAGGCGATTTTAGTTACTCACATAGAAACTACAAATGGAGTATACAATAGGGTGGAGGAGATAGCTAAGGTAGCGAGAAGATACGGAGTTTTGATTTTCGTAGATGTAGTAAGTAGTTTAGGTGGCGCTCCTTTTTACTTCGATAATGATGGTTATGATGTAGCTTTTGCGGGTTCTCAAAAGTGTATAGCGGCTCCTCCAGGAGCTGCTTTAATAGCTATCTCGGATAGAGCTAAGGAATTTTTAGAGAATAGGAGAACTGAGATTAAAAGCTACTACTTTAACCTTAAACGCTGGTTAAAGGTTATGGAAAATCCAAGAATTTATTTAGCTACCCCTACTATACCAGTACTGAAAGCTACGAGAATAGCTCTAAAGCTGTTACATAAGGAAGGGCTTAAGAACAGATGGAGGAGACATGAACAAATGGCGAAGTTGGTTAGGAAGGAGCTTACTGAGTTAGGTCTAGAATTAAAGACGAGAAGGAGCTCCCCAACTATAACTGTAGCTAAGCTAGGTAAACCTATAGCTGAGAAATTGCAAGAGTATGTTTTGAAAAAGCACAATGTACTGATATCGACGGGAATAGGCGGAGAATCCAAAGACGTCATCAGAATAGGACATATGGGTATTGTTAACAGAGAGATGGTGGAGCTTACTTTAAGCGCTATAGAAGATGCTTTGAAAAACCTCAATTAACGATAAAGATTATTAGGAACCCTCAATTATGGAACAATGGTAGCCCGGTCGTCTAGCGGCCAAGGATGCCAGGCTCTGGATCTGCTGAGGAGTAGGGCGGGCTCCTTGGCGAGGAGAAACCTGGTGACGGGAGTTCGAATCTCCCCCGGGCTACCATTCGTTTTTAAGATAAGACTTTATCTGTGTAAAATTGGCCTGTTTTTCATTTGCTATCTCTAGATCTTTTCAGTATGGTTTAGTTAGACCGAATTCTACCTAGGAGCTCATTCTTAAGTTTTTGAATTCAGGTAGGTTTTCAAAACCTTCCTCATTTCTATAGATATTACGTTTAAGCCCCTCTTATTTTTGGCATATTTAAGCCGTGTGGAGTTTAGCTATTGTTGTTCTTTGGAAAGGTTAAGGAGCTAAACCTTAAAAGCTTTAGAAAGGTTTCAGACCTAGTAACTGTGAGTAGACGAGCATAGCTTCTCAAATCTTACCAGATGACGGGGAAGCTATTCTACGCATAATATAGATCGTTATTAGCGCAGCGAATTCCACTATCGCGACTATATAGTTTAAGCTTACACCGCAAATCCCTAGCACGCCAAGGATCACCCTTACGTACTTTGGCAAGGGGCCTGATAACCAACCTGTAATGCTAACGGCTAACAGGTATATAGCTAAAAGAGATGCTGCAAAACAATAGATTACATACAGTATTACTTCAATATTCCACTCACTTACGGTCACGAGTAGCATTTCTGGATGTGTAAAGAATATATATGGCCCAACGTATCCAGCTAAAGCGTACTTAGCCGCATTAATTGCAGTTCTCCAGAATTCCGATCTTGCAAGCGCTGAACCTGCATATGCCGCTAAAGCTACAGGTGGCGTGACATCAGCTAATATCCCGAAGTAAAATACGAACATGTGGGCTGCAAGCATTGCAACTTTTATATCGATTCCGTACCATTGAGTAGCGGCAAGCACTACTGCAGGAGCACAAACTAGTGAGGTAATTACGTAGTTAGCCGTAGTAGGTACGCCCATTCCTAATATTAAGCTAAACGTCATAGCAATTACTAATAGGGCGAGGAGATTACCTGCAACTAAATCAACCAACATGTATCCGAAGCTAGTAATGAGTCCCGTTAACGTTAAAACCCCCTGTATCATTCCCGCTACAGTTGCAGCTAACATAACGCTAATACTAATTCGGCTTGCGTCAATAACGGCTTCAATGGTAGCTCTGGACATAAGCCTTGCTTCTTTAGCTAGCAACCCGATCAATACGCTCAATAAAATAGCTATTACACCGCTCAAGACCAAGATCTGTTCTAGCATGACGCCGGTAAAGTACATCCCTAGCATGAGCGCGCTAAATACGGATATGAATGTGAACTTTATCGTAGGCTTTATATCTTCCTGAGCGATCCAGGCAGCTAGTAAGGCAACGCTAAGTGATGAAATTGCTGCGTATTGAGGAGGTATGCCTATTAGGAGTTCGTAGGCGATGAGGGGGATTGGTACTAACATGTAAATCTTCTTTAAGAATTGTTTGAGAGGCGCTACTTTCGGAATAGGTTTAAGGCCTAACCTTTTCGTCTCGAGGTCTATGAAGGCGTATACGCCTGAATAGTAGATGAGTGCGGGTATAACGCCGGCTATCATTATATCTCTATAAGGCCTTCCCAAGAACTCTGCCATAATAAATGCAGCAGCACCCATGATTGGCGGCATTATCTGACCTCCAGTTGAAGCGGTTGGCTCGATAGCTCCAGCTATTTCCGGCGGGTATCCGCTGCGCCTCATTAATGGTATTGTAAAAGTGCCTGTGGTTAGTACGTTAGCAACCGAGCTTCCAGAAACCGTACCCATGAGTGCGCTAGCTACGACGGCGGACTTTGCGGGGCCGCCCGATCTCGATCCAAAGGCAGAGATCATAAACTCGGTGATGTACCTTCCAACGCCTATTCTAAGTAGGAACGATCCAAAAAATACGAACGCAAAAACATACGTGACCATTACGAATAATGGTATTGAGAACAACCCTTCTTTAGCAAGATACATGTGATCTATAAACGCCTTAAGATCGAATTTAACGAATAGTAAACCGTAAAGGAGGAATGCCATAGCTATTATTGTTAAGGCTGGCCCGATAACCCTTCTCGTAGCCTCAAGCACTAAAACTATGCAAATGATACCGAATACTACGTCTAGAGGTTTCACTATACCCGCTCTAATTATGAGTTCCGGAAATATATAGAAAATGTAAAGAGTCGATACGGCTCCAAGGAATGCTAGAACTCCGTCATAAACAGGTATTTTCCTAAAATATGAAGGTTTACGTCGTGCTGGGTAAAGCAAAAACGCCATGATAAGGATCATAGCTAAAACAAATGCCTGGCCCTGTTGCGTGTCGAAGACCACGGATAAAGCTTCTATCACTATCCCGTACTTAGCCAATACGGAGTAAAGAGCGTAATTAAAGCCTAGTAAGAAACATATTTCGTAGACAGCAATTGCTACTGCTGCTACTACGAATACGTACCTAGCTATACCGTAGACCTCTCTCTCCCTTACAATTTTACTTTCATTAATCTCCTTGTCCTTCAAGCCATCCTTGAACATATATTCAATCACCTGTTCTATTTGTGTTTTCTCGAAAGGATAATCTATAGCGAGAGTATCCATGAATATCTTGCGAAAAATGACCTTTGAGAAGGAAAAAATTCATCTTCGTGCTGCCTAAGCTTTTGATGATAGACAGTTAAACACACCTCCAAACAACCATTTAAAGATGGCTTCATAGAGTGGAGTATGGATTAAACGGATAGTCAGCAGTCCTCCGTTATCCAACTTTACAACATGCTCATCGTCAATATGGATTTCGCATTTATTCTCAGGTATAAACCATGCTGTTATTTCATAACCTAAATTTTCTCCTATGTTATCCATACAGTAGAAATCTCCTACCTCGGTAATTCGTGCTTTAGCATTAATGGGTTCTAGTGGAAGACCTGCACCGAAGCTTTGCCATAGGAACTTCTCAAGGAAAATACCATCCTCTTTAACTTTAAATACTTCGATAACAGGCGTCCTTTCGACGCTGTGTATGTACCTTAATATTAACCTTAATTCTCCCCTTAACGGTTTTTCATATAGAACGTGATCTCCGCAACTAATCACGATAATGGAGGATTCAAAAAGAAGTCCTATTATAATTGTTAATAAAAAAATAATTTTTATCAAGGTACGTATTTAGGGCTTTAGCGTCTCAGGGACCTTTATACCACTCTCTTCGTAGTATTTGATCGCACCTGGATGAAGAGGTATACTCATACCATCAATTGCCGTTTCTAAGCTAATGGCTTGAGCTTTCGCATGAACGGCTCTTAAGTCATCTACGTGGTCAAAAAGTACCTTAGTCAATGTATATACCGTCTGTTCTGGTAGGTCTGCGCGACAAGCGAGCATAGCGAGAACCGCTACCGTTGGTGTATCTTTGGTCATACCTGTATAGGTGTCCTTTGGCGCTATTTGACGGACGTAGAATACGTAACCTTCGTCATGAAGCTTCGTGAGAATTTCATCTGGAACGGACAGTATGCGTACTGGTGTTGTCGTTGCAAGTTCGGTTATAGCTGGCGTCGGAATTCCTGCAACTAGCATTGCGCAGTCCACTTCACCAAGCTTTAATGCTGTTGCTGCCTCTCTAAACGGAGCCCAGACCTTTTCTATTCCATCCCACACGCCAGCTGCTCTAAGTATCTGTTCACATGCGACCGCGGTACCGCTACCAGCTGCTCCGACAGCTACACGCTTACCGGCAAGATCATATAAGCTCTCAATCGGGCTATCGGCTCTAACAACGAACTGTATGGTTTCTGGATAGAGTGTTGCAATTCCGCGCATTACATTGATTTTACCTGTTTCCTTAAACATATAGAGACCATTATATGCGTAGTACGCTATATCGTTTTGCAATAGAATCACGTTAGCCTTACCTTCAGATAAGGCTCTAGCATTAGCTACGCTTGCCCCGCTTGTCCTAGCACTAGCAGTTACTACGTCACCAGCATACTTATTTAATATCTCGGCATATTTCGATCCTAACGGGAAGTATACCCCGCCCGTACCTCCGGTAAATATCACTATTTCAGTTTTCGGTGCAGAAGGGGCTGTTAATAAGAAGGCAGCCGCACCGCCACATATGATGACAACAATAATTGCTATTAATATATAGAGGGTTTTTCTCGACATTTTAACCAATTAATAATTTGGTAATCTTTTAATATAAACTTATCGATGAGATTTGGAGAGTTTAAAAGAGCAATAGAAGGGGCGAAATATCGGATCACGTTGGTTTAGAGCGGTCAATAATGATGATAGCTAGCGCTCTTGAGTAGAAGCTAGATAGGATAGAGGTGAAAGATGAAGGGCCCACAATGCCTGGGAAAACGGTGCAGAGCAACTGGGTAGAGGTCGAGCCGGTAAAGTAGCGGGAATGGGGGAGCAGTCGTCAAGGGTTCGTAGACGGTAAACCCCCTGATAGAGCTTGGGTTCACGGCCTGCGTAGGATGCGGAGGAATACGACCTTGTAGAGATAGATGGTACCCCTAAGATAGCTTCAGAGGTAAGCCTATGCGTCGCGGAGATTACTGAACGGCAACGGCGTTGATCAACATGGTGCCGAAGGTGGATAAACGCTCCTCTGGCCTCTAATACAATGAAGGACTTGCCTCCGCCGGCTTCGGTGTTTTTCTAAACTATAAATTTTTCAACTTAAAAACATGGTAGCCGTAAACTTCCACCAAAACCTAGGGTTCAAACCATATACGTCTACGCAAAAAACCAAAAACTACATTCCAAAATTATAATTATCATGCTCACTAGAAGGAACTTCCTACATAGGGAATCTTAGCTCAGGAGGATTTAAGCTACTCTTAGTGAAGCTCCTTACTGTATTACTTAAACGAAAAACTGGTTTAAGTAAAAATGTTAACGTTTTTGAGAGTCAGCTCTATAGGGATAGTTCCTGTTAAAGCTATAAGAGAAAGGCTGGGAGGTGGCAATATCTGCGTTAGTAGGAAAGATGACAAACCTTTTAATTTATCTATTAAAGCAAGAATTATACGGATGTAGCGTAATGATCACATAGTTGGGGAGAGTCTCGAGCTTGAAAAGCTATAAGGTTCTTGACCTAGAGCTTAGGTATTGAAAAGCTTTAACAGGCTTTAGACTAATAGTCATATTATTTCATTTAACAGCCTACTTAAATACATTTTTCCAAAACTTAACATCCACGATGTTTAAGTGACGTACGATGGGGCTTTTAAAACTCTGAGCTTACAAACGACGTATTAAAAAAGAGTTGGTTAAGGAGTTATCTTATGAATTCAAATACCTAAAACAGGTAAAAATCGTACAGAATATCGTACAAATGTGGTAAAATAATGATAAAATCCCACCTCTAGTCTACC
>CAYQTV010000001.1:25611-27696 GCA_964420525.1 uncultured Nitrososphaerales archaeon
TATGAAAGGCGCATTGAGATATTTAGTAAAAGGACCGACTGGATGTAAGGGCTTTTTACGCTTATCCTTGGATTCCGCGGTACGTACGGTTAAGATTACGGTTTTTACGTTCTCTTCATTTTGTTTAGTTTTAAAGCTTTAAAATCGATCCTAAAATTGGGGGTGATAAGAGATAATCCAGTTATACGATTACGTTTTCTTTTGGGCTTTCGTACTCCTATTTGCCTTCCTACTCGTAGTAACGGTAGGTTTAGCTAAAGTTTTAAGCACTAGAAAGCCAAGTCCATCTAAAGAGGGGACTTATGAATGTGGTCAAATTCCCTCCGACAGAGCCCTTGATTATCCTATTAAGGGAATCACGCATTACTTTATATATGCCATAATCTTCTTCGTCTTCGACGCGATGCTCTGGGTTTTAATGGGCTACGCTCAAGCAATAAAATCTATAATATCCTTTGTGGGCCTCGTCGCCTACCTATCCGTATGTAGCGCAGGCCTTTGGTACTTCATAAAATATATCGAAAAGGTGAGAAGATGAGCTTAATAAGGTGTATGAAGGGAAAGGTAGTAGTAGGAAGGGTAGCAGACCTCATAGAAAAGGTATTGAATTGGAGCAGGAAATCTTCGTTATGGCCCGTTCACTTCGTTAACGGATGTTGTTCTCCTGAACTTATGCAGGTATCCGGGCCTCGCTACGACATGGAGAGGTTTGGAGTTCTCCCTCTTCCATCTCTGAGACAAACCGATGTCATCCTAGTTAGTGGAATAATAACTAGGAAGATGGCTAAGCGCATTAAGGTGATATACGAACAGATGCCTGAACCTAAGTACGTTATCGCCTTAGGAGATTGCGCTATAAGTAAGGGGGTTTTTTACGATTCCTATTCAACATTAGCGGTTGACGAAGTGGTACCCGTCGATATCTACGTTCCAGGATGTCCTCCTAGACCTGAAGCATGGCTTGAAGGAATACTCATATTAAGGGAGAAAATCTACAGAGGTGAGAAATAATGGATTTAATTAACCGAATAAAAGATAAGTTTAAGGACTCTATCTTAGAAGCATTTGAATTAAAGCCTAAGAGGGTAGTGGTTAAGGTTTCTCCGGGTAAATTAAAGGAGCTAGCCCGCTTTCTCAAAGATGATTTAAACTTCGATTACTTAATTGGAGCTGGAGGTATCGATTTTAAGAAGGAGAACATCATCCAAGTAGTCTATTACCTATTTTCAACTACCCATAAAACGCTCTTAATGCTCAAAGTAGATCTCCCTAGGGAGAACCCCGTTATCGACTCCTTAGTAGAGGTATGGGAGGCCGTCGATTACCACGAAAGGGAGACATGGGAGATGTTAGGAGTAAATTTCGTCGGTCATCCTAATCTCACTAGGCTACTCCTTCCGGAAGACTGGAAGGAAGGCTTTCCCCTCAGAAAGGACTTCGATCTCTCCCCTTATCAGAAGTGATGGTGTATGAGCGAGGAAACCGAATTAATGCGCATAAGCTGGGGACCACAACATCCAATGAGCGGACAGTTTAGGTTGATTTTGGAGACGGACGGAGAGAGAGTCACTAAAATAATACCCGATCTAGGCTTTACCCATCGCGGAATAGAAAAGATCTTAGAATTCAGGAACTTCGTACAGGGAATCGTGCCCATAGAAAGGCTCTCTATGCTAGATGCCGCTAACTTCAACCTTGCTTACGTTAGAGCAGTGGAGGAATTAGCCGATATTGAAGTTCCTGAAAGAGCTAAGTACATAAGAACTATACTTTGCGAAATAAGCAGGATAAACAGCCACCTTTACGCCTTTGGATTAGTAGCGGAAGCGGCTGGCGGGTATCCAGCGGTTTTCCTCTGGACGGTTGCAGATCGAGAGCCATTACTGGATTTAGCTGAAATGCTAACTGGAGCGAGGTGGAGCTACTCCTTCTTCGTTCCAGGAGGAGTTAGAGCGGACATCCCCAAAGGCTTTAAAGAAAGGTGTTTAGAAACCCTCAGGTACTTAGAGAATAGGATCGCTAAGTACAAGGAGTGTTGGTTAGACAATAAGGTCTTTAAAGCTAGAACTGTCGGGGTGGCTTACC
>CAYQTV010000002.1:0-19789 GCA_964420525.1 uncultured Nitrososphaerales archaeon
GATGTAATCCTCGGGATATTGAGATTCCAGATCCTCTACTTGACCACTTCCTATCGAGTGGCTCCAGAGATTAATATCGCCGCCAAGCTTCCCTCTCCTCGGTTTCGACGTAATGCCCCGTTCTCGTAACATCTCTTCTTCTTGCTTCCTCATCAAATTCAATTCTCTAATGGGAGCTACTACGTTAATATCAGGAGCGAGGTACTTCACGGTATTTTCAATTCTAAATTGATCGTTTCCCTTTCCAGTAGATCCGTGAGCTATGTATCTCGCCCCTACTTTCCGTGCAATTTCTACACATTTTGAAGCGATGAGGACCCTCGTCATAGATGTTCCCATAGGATAGCCGTTATAGCTACCGTTTGCCTTTATGCATTTAAAGACATATTGAGTAACGAACTCCTTCTTAGCGTCTATGAAAGTAGGTTGTAACCCTAAGATCTTCGCTCTTTCGAAGGCGGTCTCTATTTCCTCCTCCCCCTGACCTACGTCGACTAGAACAGGATATACCTTATCGAAGCCATATAATTCCGTCAGAAGGATTGTAACTAATGTTGAATCGAGGCCTCCACTGTACGCAGAAACAACTTTTTCCCCTTTAAAAGCACCTTTTAGCTCGGAGCCCTCTCCAAGTTCCTCCAGCACTAGAAACCCTCCTAAGGTCTTCCGAAAGATCAATATAAACCTTTTTGTTCAAGCCGTTTTTAGGCGTTGTATTATTTAAGACACATAGGAGTTTAATATAAGGGGAGGGTAAGGGACTTCTAGGAAATATTTAAACTATTCGAGGGTTTAGGTTAGAGAGATGTCTACAGATGATATCCTAAGAAGAGGGCGTTTTAAAGCACCTAAGGACTCATTTGCATTAAGGTATTCGTCTTCTATCGACTTTGACAGAAAGATTCTAGAAGCCGATATCCTAGTCGATATGGCACACACGATAATGTTAACGGAGACGGGGATATTATCTAAGGAGGATGGAGCGAAGATTCTAGATGCATTAGATAAAATAAGGGGAATGGATTACGAAGAACTTACAAGGGGAGACTTCGAAGATATCCACGTGGCAATTGAAACAAGATTGATACAGATGCTCGGTGAAAACGTTGGAGGTAGAATGCATACTGCGAGATCTCGAAACGACGAGATATCTACATGTCTAAGGTTGAGGTTGAGATGGGATCTTCAAGAAGTAATGTCTTTAACGATCGATCTCATGAAAACGTTACTTCTAATAGCTAAAGAGCATATTTGGACTATAATGCCGGGATACACGCATTGTCAAAGAGCACAGCCCGTTACTTTAGCTCACCACTTACTAGCCTATTTTGATATGTTTCAAAGGGATCTCGAAAGACTACTAGAATCATATAAGAGAGTTAATAAGTCGCCTCTTGGTGCTGGTGCTCTCGCTACGACGAGCTTCCCCATAGACAGACAACTTACAGCAGAGCTTCTCGGCTTCGAAGGAATCGTAGAAAATTCTATCGATGCGGTCTCTTCTAGGGACTTTCTGTTGGAAGCTTTGCTATGTCTCGCGATTTTAGGATCAAATATAAGCAGGCTGGCGGAGGAGCTTATCCTATGGAGTACCTCTGAGTTTGGTTTCGTAGAATTGCCCGATGAGTATACATCGACTAGCAGTATTATGCCTCAAAAGAAGAATCCAGATGTAATGGAAATCACTAGGGCGAGGTGTGGTCAGATATTTGGAGACCTAATGTCTTGTCTATCAATAATTAAAGCATTACCATTAACTTACAACAGAGACCTACAGCAATTGACCCCGAATGCGTGGAGGGCGATTGATAATGTTAAAGAGATCTTAGTTATTTTGAGGAAGGTGCTCGAAAAGGCGAAATTCAACGAAGACAAAATGGCGAAAGCAACGTATGAAAGCTTTGTCACTGCTACAGATCTAGCAGATATGTTAGTTCGTGAGAAAGGAATACCATTTAGAACGGCGCATACGATAGTTGGCGCTTTGATACTTGAGGCGATGGAGAAGGAACTCGGCTTAGATCAAATAGATAGTAAACTGCTCGATATGATTTCCGTGAGGGTCTACGGAAAGCCGTTAGCGGTAGATAACGATAAGATTAAGGATGCGCTTGATCCGAGAAAGTCCGTGGAGAGAAGAAAGGTCGTTGGCGGTCCATCGCCTGAGATCGTTGAGAAAGCCTTAAAGAGGAGAGAAGAAGTTTTAGAGAAACTATCCTCTGAAGTTAGTAAGATTAAACAGAGAGAGATAGAGGTTAAAGGGAAGCTAAGCGAATATATCCAAAAGGTAAAGGAAAAACGATGAATTTACGGTTATAATTCAGAAACATATGTGAGTTTTTATGATTTAATTAGTTAATAGTTAAGAACTTGAAAAACCAGAGATAGCGGGTTAAACAGGTGTTTACTTTCCAATAGCTCCAACCTGTTTAGGATTTAGATGTTGCACAAAGAAAGCAGTAGAGAGGCTTTTTATTTCCCTTTCTAAGAATTGAAGTAATGTTCGCTTTTGGGAGATACGGCTTTATTTACAAATGTGAGATACGTTGCTACGCAAAGAACCTTTAGAGAAGCTAAGAAACTTAAGCTAAGAACTTATATAGGGAATTAAGAAACAAAGAAGCTTCCCCATAAATGTTTTTAGAGAAGGTACCGATATCTCTTTACGAAGTTGGGGCTCAGTCTCAACATCCATTGAAGTTTCCGATTAAGAATATTGAAAAAATCGATCTTAGTCACTGGGGTTATTTTTCTGAAAAACTCGTCAGATTAAGCTTTTTCTGAAATGTATCCGTATAACCTATTCCATTATTAAAACTTCTTACACATATCTTAAAGCAAATTTCTGGAATACCTAGTTATCTTTTGAGCTCCCTCTCTTCGGGAGACGATAGCCATCGCAGTACTATCGTGTTTTACCGGGGATTTCTTCAAACCTTCAACAAATATGAAATTTATTAATATCCTCCTTTAGAGTAAAGTTAGCTTTGGATCAATGGGAGGTAAGGAGAGCGCAGTTCTTGGAGAGGATAAAGAGGGATTTAGAAATTGGGTATTTTGATGTAGATATCTTGGATTTGGTCAAAAAAATAAATGAATGCCAAGATATGTATACGACTAGCTCGTGCAGCGGTAGAATTATATTGATAAGGAGCTCTCAGCCGTGGAAGAAGAATGAGTCCTTAATTCTAGGAAAATGGCACAATGGAGTGGAAATAAGGGAGCTTTTAGAGCTATTGAAGAGGCACGGAAGAAGCTCGAACATCTGGTTAATTTTACAATCTCCGATAGTCCACGTAGTATGTAAGAACGTAGAGCTTGCTATAAGGCTTATAAGGTTAGCGAGAAGTTGCGGATTTAGATATTCAAGCATAATATCACATAGCAGTTACGGTTACGTTGCTGAAATAATGAGTAGCGAAAGGCTCGATATTCCCGTAGTTCTCAACGGCAGCAGGATAATTAATGATGAGAAGTTAGAGGAAGTAGTAAATTATCTAAATGAGAGGTTGAGGAACTCAAAGAAAAGAATTGAAAGATTGAAGAAAGCCCTAGACTCCTTGAGTAAGGCTTAAGCTTTTTCAAAAGCCTTAGAAAGCCCTTCTAACGCTTTCCTCCAGGTATCTATCATAGCTTTGTAGGTCTCGAAGAACATCGCGTAGTAGTACGGCCATATGGTCCATTGCATTAATACGTTCATTAAGGTGAATGGATCGTATGGCATAGGGTAGTAAGGGTAGTAGTAATAGTACCAGGGATACATGGTTATCACCACACCGGAGGTAGATAATAGGGCGCTGGGTAAGCGGCGGTCAAGTACGTAGCTGGATAAGTCCAAGGATAGTACCATCTAGCTCCCCATGGATAACCTAATAACCACCAACACGCTCCCCTACCGAATAACCATCCAGGTCTCTGCCATGGAGGTAGATGGCTAAACGGCCCTCTACCGGGCCAAGGACCTATCCATCCTCCTCTTCCTCTCCATCCCCATCCGCCAAAACCCGGATACCAAGCCATACTTATCACCCTTTTGTGCTATGACACAGAAGTATTTAAATTTTGTGCCATAGCACAAAAATAATGAAGTTTATGTAGATCTTCGATTTTTCTCATCATGAAAAGATAAAAATAACACAGGAGCATATACTGAAGTGTATGAAATCGAAAAAATCGTTTGAATATGAGAAAATACTTGTAGGGTACGATGGAAGGCCTTCTTCAAGACAAGCGTTGAAGAGAGCATTACATATTGCGAAGGGTAGGAAGACCGAAATAACAGTTTTTAGGGTATTACACAAGGAGGTGGAGATAGCGGAGCCTTTAAGCTCGGAAGAGCTAGAAGAGGTCAAGAGGAATTATCTAGATAAATTGAAGAGGGAGGTAGAAAGGATAGTTAGGAGGGAGAAGGTGAAAGGGGTAAGGGTAAATTACGATGTAGAGGTTGGCGATCCACCTGAGGAGATCTTAAAATACGCCGAGGAAAGAGGGTACGATTTAATTGTAGTAGGAAGGAGGAACTTAGGTAGATTTGAAAGGTTCTTAATAGGGAGTATATCGTCTAAAATAGTTAATTACGCTAAAAACGTAGACGTACTAGTCGTAGAACCAAGAGAAGAATAACCTTAATTAATGAGATAACGTTACACAATACGTTTTAAACGATAAGTTCTTAGGCTTGTTAAGAAGAACCATTAGGGGTTTGAGCTTCGTTTACTTAGTCCAACATGCCGAAGCGAAGAGCGAAAAGGAAGACCCAGCTAGACCTCTTTCGGAAAGGGGATGGAAGGATGCTAGGAAGATGGCTAACTACCTGTCTAGACTGAACGTTAGGGTTAGGGAAATATATCATAGCGGAAAGTTGAGAGCTAGACAAACTGCTGAAGTTTTCGCTGAACTGCTTAAACCTGAAGCTATCGTAGAGGATAGGAATTTATCTCCATCTTCGGATCCAAAGATATGGGCTGAAAAGCTAAATAGGATAAATTACGAAGCGATGTTAGTAGGACATCTTCCTCATTTAAGCCTCTTAACTTCTATGCTTTTGTGTAATACGACCAATAAGAAGATAGTTGAATTTAAGAATAGCGGGGTGTTATGTCTTAGGAAAGGAGAGAACGGATGGAACGTTTACTGGTACTTAACTCCTAACATAGTAGTAGAGTAGTTGAGGAAACATGTATTTAGTAGTAACTGAGAAGCCGAGCGTAGGTAGGGCTATAGAGAAGGCTTTAGGAAGAGGGGTAAAGGTCTTCTCATTGAGAGGGCATGTACTAGATGTAGATCTTCCCGAGGATTATGGATGGAATAGGGTAGATCCGATCGAGATTTTCAACGTAAATGAATTTAAAACGATCGTGAGGGATAAGAAGACGTACACGGCGCTTAAAAAGTTCTTCCAGGAAAACTACGGTACCTTAGTACTTGCTACAGATAACGATCACGAGGGAGAGCTCATAGCTTATGAAGTGTTAACCATCTGGCAAAACATAAAGGGATATCATGCTCCTTACGTAAGAATGAGGTTTAATAGTACTGATGAAAACGAACTTATTCGAGCGTTTAAAAATCCTGAACGAGATCTCAACTGGAAATGGGTTTATAAGGCGATGTTGAGGAGAAACTTCGATTTAATAACTGGAGCAGCCTTCACTAGGTATTTGACCTTTTTAAGCAGAAGGCTGGGGATAAAGTTTAGTAGAGTAGTATCGTTTGGAAGTTGTCAAAGCCCAACTTTATACTTCATAGTAAAGAGGGAAAGGGAAATTAGGGAATTTAAATCGAAAACCTATTGGGTTTTATGCGCACTCGTAGATTACAAGGGCTTTAAGTTTGAAGTTAGCTCGGATAAATTCGAGAAGGAAGAGGATGCTGTAAAGGTAAGGGAAAAGATAGAGAGGGAGGCCTTCGGTAGGATCGTAAATTATGAGGAAGCTTACGAAACGATAAGGAGACCTCTTCCTATCTACACGGACGACTTACTAGTGGATCTCGTAAGTTTAACTGGAGAAAGCGCTTCCAAAATACTATCTATAGCCGAGAACCTATATGCTGAGGGATACATTAGCTATCCTCGAACTGAAACGAATAAATACCCTTCTGGATTTAACTTTAAAAAACCGCTATACGCCGTTTTGGACTCCCCTATAGGAGTTGAGGTCTCTTCTCATATTTCAATGAGTCCTGATCCTAGAAATGGAAGGAAAGACGATAAAGCTCATCCTCCGATCTATCCACTACGTCCTTACTTTGGTAAAGGGTTAGAAAGAACGGTATGGGAATACGTAGCTAGGAGGTTCGTAGCTAACGCGTTTGCTAAGGACGCAAAGGCCGTTAAACAAAAGGTAGAGGTAGATATAGCGGGAGTTAAATTCACGGCCAATGGATCCGCTATCATAGATGAAGGCTTCTTCAAGGTCTTCAGCTACTTCCGACCTAAGGATAGGGAGCTGCCGTCCGTGAAAGTAGGAGAGTACGTTAAGGTTTTAGATGTTAAAGTGAAGAAGGTAAAGACTAAACCTCCTTCGAGATACACCGAGGCCGAGCTTTTAAGAGAAATGGAGAGGCAAGGAATAGGAACCGATGCTACAAGAGCATCCTTTCCTAAGATACTGTTGGAAAGAGGATATTCCGTTAAGGAGAGGAAAACCTTCAAGCCTACTACCTTAGGAATTAACTTAATAAACGCACTGGAAAGCGTTGAACCTAAACTCGTAACTCCGGATACGAGAAGGTTTGTAGAGGAATTAATGAATAAGATCGAAAGAGGAGAGGAGAGGTATGAGAATGCGTTTAAGATTAGCAAAGAGGTATATAAGAAGCTATTTGAGAAGTTAGTTAGGAATGAGAGTAATGTGTCAAAGAAGTTAACTGAGGGGTTAAAGCTCTGACCGGTGGAATTCTCATCACGTACTCAGTTTGTGCAACTTTCTTCATCGCTTAAGGTCAGAGAGGACCCCATATCGATCATCTATCACAGCCGGAAGTAGTCATCATCCCTTTTCCTGATCATCCTCTTGTATTATTTTAACTTTTTATAGCTCGGTCTTAAGGCCTCTTAACTTTATAATGAGATAAACTAAATCTAAGAGAAAAATTTTTACCCCTCCTTTCCTTTCTAACCTTTTGAAAGGCGATGAAGCAACTATCCGGGACTGAAAAGTGATGATGGAGGTTTCGTGCGATGAGCCGTAAAGTGATGACGGGTGAGGGTTCCTGATTTAATGATGAGATCTCCCTTTTCTGATCATCCTTATTTATTAGGGGGATGATGACAACTCCCTGGCTTGATTAGATGAAAGATCGAGGGCTCTTTCTGACCTCGATATTGAGAAGCGACGTTTAAATTTAAATATCCCTTGATGAAATAGGAAAATTTGGAGCCCCGGTTCTCACGCTCTCCAGAGATCTCTCCTGAGAACAATGAAGGAGAGATGGTCGCCGGGGCACAATCCACGGGATGACTGGATTAGCCCACAAGGACTTGATGACTTCCTGGGCCGGCCTTGACCGTGGATCGATGACGATATCGCGGATTGCTGATTGGAAGATGAAGAGACCCCGATAGGCCGAGATTAAAAACAATTAAGCTCTAAATGAACATCTAAATTCACAAAAGCTTCCTAGCTCCGTCTTCTTTATCCCTATGCCGGCTATTGGACATTTAGCTAAGGAAGATTTTTCATGAGGACAAGGAACCCAGGCAGGAGGTATTAAATCGTAACTTCCGCATATTACGCACTTAATCCCTTTTTCAGTTACCTCCAGTTCATCGCTGTATCTAATTCTATTACATTTTCTACAAACGCAATACTCCCATTCCTTAACTTTGTTTAAGTAGTAGTCCAAATCTCTCAAACCATAAAAATGAGTAAGTTCTCTCTATTTAAAATTTTAGTAAAAACCTTTTATTCCTTCAGTGATTAAGGTAGTGCATCTTGAACGCTAAAGAGGCTCTTACATCGTTTTCATACAGCGAAAGGCTGAAGTCAGGGCTCATTTTAGCCTTTAAGTTAATCGAGCAAGTTAGGGAGATGAGCAAAGAAGAGAAATGTGGAGCTAATAGACTTTTAAGAACTTTTATATCTTTCTTGTTAAACGAAGCTAATTTAGCTTTCCACGTTTCTAAAGACGAGAGCTTTAAAGACGTAATTTTAAATCTGGAGGAAAGCGCGAGGAATATCGATTTTGAAGACTATCCAGAAGCGATGAGGAATTTATCTAAAGCCATTACCTCAACTACAACTGTAGGCCAAGGAGCCGTTGTAGCTCTAAAGGAAGCGGGGTTGTTATAGCCCCTTCCAACGATTAAACGTACTCTCGTATTTAATCGTAGGTTACGCCTCAGCGTATTTTCTCAATAACCTCTTGTAAGCTAAAATTCCAAGAGCATAGGAAATTGCGGAAGCCACGGCTATGCCTAGTATACTGGGCAGCACTTCTTTAAGTTCCATTTCGTATACGATTATAGATCTAATCGCGTCGATTCCCCACGTAGCCGGAAATATATCCGCCAATATCCTCATCCATGAAGGGAACCACCATTTTGGAAACCATATGCCGGCTAAAAAGGCGAACATAAGCCCTAGTATTACGCTCAGACTTGAAGCTCCTCTCGACGTCTTAGCGATAAGCGATAATAACATGCCTATACCTATTGTAAATAGTGCGATCAATGTGAAGATTAAAGGAACGAGCCAGTATTCGAGTTTAAAGGGATTCCACAATATCCTAGCTCCGCACCCAATTCCTACAGCTATGGAAAATAGAGAGGCTAAGCCTAAGGTAACTATCCCGGCTATAGTTTTGCCAATTAACATATCCGTAGATGATGCTGGGGAGGCCAGTAACCTTCTAAGCGTTCCCCTTTCTTTCTCTGCAACAGCCATGATAGAACCTATCGTGAAACCGGTGTACAACATAACCATTCCAATAGCTCCTATGGTAAGCCATCCTACGATGGTTTCCCTGCTCGTTAGAACCTGCGGCTTAACGCTCTTAAAGGTAGCGTCGATAGGAAGAGCTAAGCCTGTATACCACATTCTCATAAACTCTATCCAAGTCATGTTTACCTTACTGGGAAGTGAAAAGTTCATAGCAGGCACGTATTCCTTTGCAAAATAGACTATGTACTTCATTGTTTCATTCACTTTTCTCATGGAGATATCTTTGTTCATCCTTTCAATGAACCCTTTGAGAATAGCCTCGGATATCTGAGCCCTTTGTATATCTCTGGCTCCTATATATACGGTGAGGTTCGATTGCCCAATAATTACCTTTTCGCCGAAGCCTTCAGGTATTACAAAACCCCCATCTAACTTTCCTTTTCTGATATCTTCAACCATTTTAG
Organism: uncultured Nitrososphaerales archaeon; assembly: GCA_964420525.1. Lineage (GTDB taxonomy): Archaea > Thermoproteota > Nitrososphaeria > Conexivisphaerales > CALBHZ01 > CALBHZ01. Next base: position 9,350 of record CAYQTV010000002.1, read on the forward strand.
TCTCGTTTAAGTATTCGGTTACCTCAAATAGCTTTACTCCCCTATATTCAATTTCACTTAAGATGTTCGTAAAGTAAGTACCGTTAAAAGGATAGGTTGAGTTGATATCGTAATTTACGATCCCTACCTTAAGCGTTATAGGCTGATCTACGGTTGGAGGTATGAAAACGAAGGCGGCTAGCAATATCCAAATCAGTGGCCAAGCGAAAATCCAGAAAACCGTTTCCCTTTCCCTAAAGGTTATCTTAAGCTCTTTCAAGATGAAGGCTTTGATCGCTTTCCACTTCATTCTTCTCTCAACCTCCTTCCGGTAAGCTTTAAAAAGACGTCTTCGAGAGTTGGAGGAGAGATCTTCATCGATAACAACTTGTATCCATGCGAGAGAAGCCTAGATATGACCTTGGGAGCTGAGGTATCCGGATCGTCGACGTATACTTTGAGGACGTTTTTATCTAATATCGCTCCTTTTTCCAAAGCATAGGGTTTAACAAGTTCTATAGCCTCCGATTTAGGCTCTAAGAGCTCGATGTTTATCACCGACTTAAGTCCACTCTTCCTCTTGAGCTCTTCTGGAGACCCTTCGGCTATTATCTTGCCTCTATCCATTATGGCAACTCTATCACAGAGCTCCTCTGCCTCTTCCATGTAGTGGGTAGCGAGCAATATGGTTTTATCCTCGTTTTTAAATTTGTGGATTAAGCTCCAAATAAACCTCCTAATTTCAGGATCCATTCCGGTCGTTGGTTCATCGAGAAGGAGAACCTTCGGATCGCCTACTAAAGCTATTGCAAAATTTAACCTCTTCTTCATTCCTCCGGAGTACGTCTTAACCTTTTTCTTAGCGTATTCCGAAAGCCCTACTAGCTCTAACAGCTTTAGAGATCTCTCCTTAGCCTCTCTTCCATCTAAGCCATATAGGCCAGCGTAAAAAGTTAGGTTCTCCACACCGGTTAACTCATCATAGGCTACAGGTTCTTGAGGACAATAGCCTATTACCTCTCTCGATTCCTCACTAAAGGGGTTTACTCCATATATCTCAACTTCCCCTTCCGTGGGGTTTATAATGCCAGCAATAATCCTGAAGAGAGTGGTCTTACCAGCGCCGTTTGGACCGAGTAAGCCGTAAATTTCTCTCCGACTTACTTCGAAGCTTACCTTATCAACAGCTATTAAATTGTCAAACTTTTTTGAAATATCTTTAACCTTAATTACCGGATCCAGCAATTTGGCAAAAATGCCTGATAACTTAAATAAATATTTGACCGGTATTGATTGAGAGACGTTTAAGCAGCTAACTCCTTAAAAATAGATAGCGTATTAATAGCTGGCTAATGTAAAGCTGAGATCATTAATTTAGAAATTAAAAAACTTAATAATATTTGAAGTCGAGAATTATTTTAAGTTGAAGTTTAAATGCCTTCGTCACGACAACTGTTGCTATTTTTCAAGTCTTTTTGAATGCCCAGTAGTTTTCGAAGATGAAAAAGAGAGGCTAGAAAGGCTGGGAAGGAAGTTGAACGTGAAAGTTCGTTTTGAAGAAGTGCAGGATGGTGTGTGGAAGTTCGTTATAGATGGATTCTGTGGATTTTATGATCGTGAGGCTAAGATCTGTAGAATACACGAGGTTAAGCCATTAGCTTGTAAGATGTTCCCTCTAATATTAGATCCTAAGAACAAGCTCATTCTAGTATCGAGGGCTTGCAAGTGGGTTAATGAAAATTGGAATGTAGTTACCTCTAATCCGGTACAGCTCGTTTTCCCAGAGGAATATGAGATAGCCGTTAAAGCGTACTTCAGGTTCCTCCAAGCTTCGAGAAAAGAGCTATAGAAATTTATCGATCCTTAAGCTTATCCATTAGCTCAATTGTATAAAAAATAGTCCTCCTTATTCGACATATCATCATCCCCTCTTACATCATGTTATTCAAACCACAGACTATAAGATGTATGAGATGTATTTTTCTGGTCTACTGTCTAAGAAGCTGTAAAGAAGGTCATGTACTATAAGAAAAGCGCTAATCCGACCTTAGTCATCGGCAAACCATTTTTTAAACCCTATATCCTTTACGTGGTTTCGGTTTCGCCAATAACATAACTTTATTTTTCGATTTCCACATACTTACTTATAAATTGTTTGTACCATTTGAACTCTTCTGAGTTAACGAGGTGGATTTCAAATGGATTCATTGGCCCAACTTTTTCCAGGATTTTGGCTTTTTATCTTCGCCCTTTCCACATTGTCCGTTCGGCATGTTATCGGATATGATGATGACGTCGATATCCGAAAGTAATGGATGAGCTTCACCTTCAACTACGCTCCCGAACACATAGACCTTCACGTTGCTAAGTAGTTTTAGTGCTTCTTCCTTTATCATCTTCGAATATTTATACCATTCAGCGAAGTACTTTTTCTTTTCTCATATATCAATCTATTGAATTCTATCGGCTTCATGTTTCTCCACCATCTTTAGGACTTCTTCAAAAATCCAGAATTTGTTCTCGATGTCGGCCTTAGAGTACCTCCTGGCCATGTACCTAGAATTTATATAAGCATCCTCCAACACTAATACCTCGTCTCTGTATTTCTTTAAAAATTCAGTAAATTGAGGATCGAGCTGTCCCCCTCTTCAATTAGTTCTACTAACCTGTGTGTTCTAGGAAAGTAGCCTATTTTAAGAGCTAGAAAATATTTTATTGACGGTTGCACAGATTGCTCTAAGAGGAATATCGACCAATCGTAATCTTCCTTCTTAAACGCACCTTCGCCCTTTCATATGCCTTTAACCCACTCTCTTTAAGTATCGTTACGTCCTTTCTCACATAGCTTTTACGAATCCGGACTTAATAAACCATTCTTCAAAAGTAAAAGGCTTCGGTCTTCCTCATAACAGCAAAAAGGAACATAAGGTTTTTATAATTGGATGGATTATCCATCCAATATATGGTAAAGTTTGTAAGGAAGAGAGATGGTCGTATCGTTGAGTTTGATCAGCGGAAAATTACGAACGCCATATTCAAGGCATTGACCGCAACGAGTAAAGGCGATAAGACCTTAGCGAGCAAACTATCCAATAAAGTTGTAAAGCTTATTAACTTGAGGTTTAAGGAAGAGGAGATTCCTACGGTTGAGCAAATACAGGATATAGTTGAGGAAGTGCTGATCTTAGAAGGGCTTGTAGAAGTTGCGAAGAGCTACATATTGTACCGTGAGCAAAGGAGGAGGATAAGGGAGGCCGTTACGGCGATCGATGAAGCCGTAGATTTAGTTGATAGCTATATAGGAGAGCAGGATTGGGAGGTTTATGAGAACGCAAATATGGCTTATTCTCTTCAAGGATTAAATCATTACGTAGTATCACATGTAACGAGGAGGTATTGGTTAAATAAGATCTACCCAAGAGAGGTAAGGGAAGCTCATCTATCTGGGGATATCCACATACATAACTTAGACACGCTTGCAACCTACTGTTGTGGTTGGGATTTACTAGATCTTCTAATTAAGGGGTTTAGAGGAGTTCCGGGTAAAGTTGAATCAAAGCCGGCGAGACATTTCAGAACTGCTCTGGGTCAGTTAGTTAACTTCTTCTACACTTTACAGGGGGAAAGCGCTGGAGCTCAAGCAATCTCATCGTTCGATACCTTGCTTGCCCCCTTTATAAGGTACGATGGCTTAAGCTACGAAGAAGTTAAACAGGCCTTACAAGAATTTTTATTTAGCTGTTCAGTTCCAACTAGAGTTGGATTCCAAACACCGTTTACGAACATTACGCTAGATATAAAGCCCAATCCATCGTTGTCAAATCTGCCTATAGTAATAGGAGGGGAGGTAAGGGAGCAAACTTACGGTGAGTTTGAAAGAGAAATACAGATGATAGTAAGAGCGTTTTACGAGGTAATGATCGAAGGAGATGCGAAGGGAAGGCCCTTTACCTTTCCTATCCCTACTGTAAATATAACTAAGGATTTCGATTGGAATGCTGAATTTTTAAGTCCTATGTGGGAAGCTACGGCTAAGTACGGCATTAACTATTTTGCAAACTTCATTAATTCAGATATGAAGCCTGAAGACGTGCGGAGCATGTGTTGTAGGCTTAGATTGGATACGCGAGAGCTTTACAGAAGAGGCGGTGGTTTATTTGGATCCAATCCTTTAACCGGCAGTATCGGAGTAGTTACGATAAACCTTCCTAGGATAGGATATCTATCTAAGACGAGAAGCGAATTCTTCGATAGGTTAGGAAGGGCAATGGAACTAGCAAAGGAAGCATTGGAAGTGAAGAGAAAGGCGTTGGAGAACTTCATGGAGAAAGGGCTTTACCCATACTCGAGATTTTACTTATCCGAAGTAAAGAAGCATAGAGGATCTTACTTTAGCAATCATTTCTCTACTATAGGAGTGGTAGGCATGAATGAAGCCCTTCTCAACTTCATGGGAGAGGACATAGGGTCGAAAGAAGGTAGGAAGTTCGCTATATCCGTACTTGACTTTATGAGGAGGAAGTTAGTAGATTTCCAGCAGGAAACGGGAAATTTGTACAATTTAGAGGCTACTCCCGCTGAATCTACGGCTTATAGGCTAGCAAAGCTGGATAAGAGTAAATATCCCGACATAATTACGGCCGGGATAGAAGAGCCATATTATACCAACTCTTCCCAGCTCCCAGTTAACTACACGGACGATCTTTTCGAAGCCTTAGAGCTCCAAGAAGAGCTCCAAGCTAGATATACTGGAGGAACGGTTTTTCACGTTTACCTGGGAGAGAGAATTAGCGATATAGATGTAGTTGGGAGGCTTTTACGTAAAATATTTGAACGTTTCAAAATTCCTTACTTAACGTTTACCCCTACTTTCTCTATATGTCCAGTACATGGATATCTTAGTGGAGAACGCATTAAATGCCCAAGATGTAATAGGGAATGTGAGGTATACTCTAGGATAGTTGGGTACTTGAGGCCAGTTAAGCAGTGGAATAAGGGGAAGAGGGAGGAGTTTAAACAGAGGGTCGTCTTTAAGCTATGATAATTAAGAGCGTACAAAAGTTAACGTTAATTGATTTCCCTAAGGTAATAGCTTGTAGCGTTTTCTTGTACGGCTGCAACTTCAGATGCCCTTATTGCCAAAACCCCGAGCTTATTATAGGGCCTAAAGAGCCGAGCATAAGCTTGGAGGAATTTTTTGATTTCCTAAAGAGGAGAACGGGTCTAATTGAAGGAGTTTGTATTACCGGAGGAGAGCCAACGATAAATAGGGATTTACCGTCCTTCATTATTAGAGTTAAGGAGCTGGGGTTTAAGGTTAAGCTCGATACGAACGGATCCAACCCATCTATGTTAGAGGATTTAATCGAAAAGGGTTTGTTGGATTACGTGGCTATGGACGTTAAAGCTCCACCGTACAAGTATGACGTACTTGCTGGAGTTAAAGTAGATGAAGAAAAGATAAAGGAAAGCGTGGAAGTAGTTAAGAGTTCTAATATTGATTACGAATTTAGGGTAACTATTCCCCCTGGCTTCTTCACCGTCAGGGATATTATCGAAATAGGCAAATGGCTCAAAGGATCTAAAAAGCTGTACGTTCAAGAATTTAATTCTGAAAAAACGTTAGACGGAAAGTTGAAAGGAAGGAAAAGCGATAGAAACGAGCTACTGAAATATCGCGATGTGTTGAGGAGGTTCGTCGAGTGCTGCGAGATTAGACTAGTCAGCTGAATATTGAGTAACCAAATTTTAGGCCTCTTAATAACCTTAAATAGAAATCCCTATTAACTTGAACGTAGGAGATCATACGTGTTCGCGAAAGACAAGCTATTAGTTAGTAAGATAGAGAATGGGATAGTTATAGATCACATCCCTCCATGTAGAGGTCTTGACGTTTTAAAGTTCTTAGATCCTGATCCAAGCGCAAGGGTAGTCGTAGCTAAAAACGTCGATAGCACTAAATACGGGAAGAAGGACTTAGTCAAGATAGAAGGGGAATACCTTACCTCTAGTCAGATAGACGTATTGGCGTTAATCGCTCCTACATCCACCGTTAATATAATTGAGAATTGGGAGGTGAAGGAGAAAAAGGAGGTGAAGCCCCCTGAAGTTTTAGAGGGTATTTTAGAGTGTAGGAACCCCGCATGTGGGTCAAAAGGTCGAGAGAGTAAGTTCTCGGTTAAGCTAAAGGAGCCTATTGAGCATAGCTACTTCGAGTGTTTAGAGTGTGGCTTCAAGATCTTTTATCGAGATGCAATTGAAGAGATCATCAGAAAAGCATCGGTAGGCGTTTTAATATCAATGGAAAAGGTGAGAAGGGAATTCTTAAGGCTTTTAATTAATAAAGGGGGTTTAAGGCTTAATGGCCCCTTTAAGTTGAAAAGCGGAAGGTTAAGCCCTTACTTCATAAATCTAGGCGCTTTAACCGATGGAGAATCGCTGTCGAAGCTTAGGTGGATATTAGCCGGCTTCGCCTTATTGCTAGTTAAGGAAAAGGAAATAGAAGACTTCGATTTCGTATTCGGTCCGTCTTACAAGGGGATAAACCTAGCCGCTTTAACTTGTGAGGGATTAAGCGAGTACTTTGGGTTAAACAAGAGGTACCTATACGATAGGAAGGAGCCTAAGGGTTATGGAGATGTAGCGATGGACAAGCAGATAGTAGGGGCCGAATACTTTAAGCCAGCTCAAAGGATACTTATCGTAGACGATACCATTACAACTGGTAAGACTAAGGAGGAATCTATTGAGAAATTGAAAAGCCTAGGTGAACATAAGGTAGTTGGGATTATAATCGGCGTAGATAGGCAGGAAGTTGCTGAAGGAGATAAAAGCGCCGTTCAATATATAGAGGAGAGGTTCGGAGTGAAGGTATGCCCTATCCTAACGGCTAAGACGATATATTCGATGATTAAAAGGGATTTGAAGGAGGGAGATAGGAGAGCGTGGATAGAATACTATCGAAAGTACGGCGTTGTAAAGTTAGAGTAACTTCTTAAGCTTGCCTTGTATCCTATAGAAGAGCGTTCGATTGGCTATTCGCATAATTCCACTAAGACCTTCTTGAGATTACATGTTTAAATTCGAAAATTCCTTCATTACGTTTAGGATATGAAGATTCTATTGGTAACGGAATGGCATCCCTTTAGTATAGGAGGCGTGCAATCACATGTTAGAGATCTAGCTTTTAACCTCTCGAAATTAGGCCATGAAGTATTCATAATTTCTAAGGCATATAATAGCTCATCGTTTGAAAGGAAGGGGATAAAGCACATTACTGTTAAATCTCTTCTAGCACCATTAAACATCGTACTAATCCCTCCAAATTACTTCAGCTTGAAAGAGGCGATAATAAAGTTAAAACCCGATATTATTCACGCTCATCATGCTTTCACTTTCATGCCTTTGTTATCGTTAAGCATAGGGGAAGCATGTAATGTACCTAGGATCTTAACCAATCATAGCATAACGTTCGGTTTTGACTACGATTGGCTCTGGAGACCTTCATCTTATCTTCTCTTCATACATCGTTACTACATTTCCAAAGCTCAGGTAATTGTATCGGTAAGCATCGCAGCGGATAGGTTCATTAGCAAGTTCGTCGGGAAAAACGTGATTAGGAAGGTTGTACCTAATGCCGTTGATACGGATAGGTTTAAACCCCCTAAGCAGGAGCCAACAGAACCCTTAATCCTCTTCATAGGAAGGCTTGTCTATCGAAAGGGAGCTCATGTGTTGCTTAGAGCTTTTCGCTGTGTTGCAAAGGAGAAGCCTCGAGCTAAGCTATTGATCGTTGGGAAGGGGTATATGGAGCCGATTTTGAAAGTATTGGCACAGAAATTAGATGTTCAAGATAAAGTTGAATTTAGGGGATGTATACCTGAAAGTGATAAAGAGGAAATGTATAGGAAAGCATGTATAGTAGCGGTTCCCAGCATTTACGGAGAAAGCTTTGGTTTAGTAGCCTTAGAAGCCATGTCATCGGGGAGACCCGTCGTAGCGTCTAACGTAGGAGGTTTAAACGAGATAATTGATCAGGGTAACGATGGGCTTTTAGTTAAAGCGGGTTCCCACAGGGAGCTAGCAAATGCGATAATTACGCTTCTAAGCGACGATAGGAAGCGAAAAAAGATGTCTTTAAAGGCTAGGGAGAAGGTCCTCAAAAAGTATTCATGGAACATCGTAATAAGGGATTTGCTAGAAGTTTACTCACAAGCCCTAGGTAAGCAGGTTACAGCGCTTTTAAATAGGCGTTAAGCCTAACATTGTTTATCCTCTAGGATGGAAGTGTTTTCATGAGAATAAGGCGGAGAACATACACATAGGATTTTTAACGGTTCACTTCTCGCTATGGCCTTATGCGACGCCTTAATCGGTATATGTACGAAATCTCCTTTCCCTACTTCGTATTCATCTCCTTCAACGAGTACTACCCCCCTTCCTTCGATTATGTAGTAGACCTCTTCGAAGTTTTCATGTCTATGTAGCTTAGTTGAGCTATTTGACGGGATTTCGGCTATAGCTACGCTTAAGTTCTTTACTTTAGAGTTCTTAGGATTAAATATTTCGTATATCGTTGAGCCGTCTTTCGTAATATACGGCTTTGTAGAACTCAGATCTCTCTTCATCATTTGCTTCTATAAGCTATAGGGAGTTAAGCTTTACTTCCCCATTCGCTCATTAAAATTACGACCAATTCTCTTACGAACCTTTCGTACTTCTTAACCTTGCTCTTAGATATGGAGTTCCTTTTCGGACAGAGGGAATCCACTTCCACCTTATCCTCCTTTACATTATAAATTAGGGGGTAGAGCCTACATCCTAAAGGCCTATAGGGATAAATCTTACACGCCTTAGTTTTCTCATCTAGAAATACGCATTTACCGTTTACGTTTTTAAGTTTGGGAATTTCTCCTTCCCTGTCGACAAAATAGTCCTCACGATAACCTAGGGATTTTATCCTGGAGATATCTAATCGCGTTAGTAACATTTCGGTTTTAAAACAGCATTTACCACAATACTCATTATCGGAGATTTTGCAGTCTATCGGTAAATGTTTACTCAATAAGCGGTAGTAATCCTTCATTTTTCGACTAATAAGGCTTCCTCAGGAGGTATGTAAAAGGAAAGCTTAGCTTTGTGGTAATCCCTTATCACATTTCTGGCTGCCTCCTCTACTAAAGGCTCTCCTCCCTTCTTATACTTCCATCCTCTCTTAATCGCTATAAGCTCCAATATCTTATACGGATCTCTTTCACTTATTCCATAGGCATCTAAAACGCACTTAGGGTTATACTTCATGGCGGTCTCCAATAGTAATATGGCAGCAGGTATTGGATCTTTAAGCTCTTCAGGGCTCTTCCCTCTAATTACCGATTCAAATAAACCTCCTTCAATCGGTATAATTCCAGGAGTATCTAAGAGGTAGATCCCTTCCTCAATCTTTAAAAGTTGAATTCCTCTAGTATATCCAGGGCTTCCAGGTATAGGGCTCGTAGGAGCGCTTTTCTTCCCCTTTAACGCATTAATCACGCTAGATTTTCCTACCTTGGGATAGCCGACCACCGCTACCCTTAAGGGCCTTTTATCCGTACTGCTCCTTATCACCCTCTTAAGCTCCTCTACTCCTCTTTTACTTAAAGCGGAAAAGCAAACAACTCTGACGTCAGCATCTGTTAATATATCCTTCCACTTAAGAGCTACCCTTTTAGGTATTAAATCGATCTTATTTAATACGAGAATTAGGTTTTTATTGTACTTAAACGTCATTTCCTCTAGCTTCCTACTTCTAGTACCTATCGGGTTTCTCGAATCAAGTACTTCAAGCACTACGTTCGCTTTTTTAACGATGTCCTTTATTAGAGACCATTTGGCTAAACGCATGTTTAGCCAAAATTAACACATCGTCTTTAATAAACCTCTCCAACTATTTACGATCTCACAACCCTTCCTAACTTTAAAAGATTATATATGATTATAAATATAAAGAAAAGTGGCGTTTGGCAGTAGGGCTGATGATGAACAGAGGCCGCGCGAGCTAGTAGCTATGAGCTAGTGGGTGAGCTCTGAGGCTCGTCGCTTTTCGTTAAAATTTCAATAGCTTTAGAAAACGTTCTTAACGCTTCATCTTTGGAGGCTACCCCTATAGCAACGCTCTTAACAATATCTTGATTAAAGATCCAGCTTAGAGCTTTTTCAACATCTAACCTACCCGCTCCCAATACCTTCTTAGCTATTACCGGCTTTTTAGCTTCCCTAAGCATCTTAATTACCTCTTCCTTTCCCTTTACGAAGATGCCGGCGTAATTTAATGGAACCATTACTACTTCGACCTCAGGTATAGGTAGGATTCTTGGGAGGGATTTAATGGGATTGTGTAAAGCCACTCCTGTTACTACGTTTAGCTTTTCCTTAACGTTACTCAGTAAGTCCGAGACTTCCGAGCTAGACATCGATTCCGAT
>CAYQTV010000003.1:0-11484 GCA_964420525.1 uncultured Nitrososphaerales archaeon
CTGAAAATACGATAGATATACCGGGAGACCAGATATCTAGAACGCTAGATTTCGTTGACATGTTCAACGCTTATCTGGAAAGGAAAGCCATTATAGCTGTAAAGTTCTTGAGGAAGAAGAGAGTCGCTACTGGAAGGTACAAGCCTAGGAAGAAAAAAGAGTTCTTCTTCGATATAACGCAGCTGAAGAGAAGGAGTCCGCCAGCGATTTTAGTAACCTATGATGGTGAGGTTTACAGCATAAGAGGAAGTTCGAAAAGGAAGATAAACTTAAGGAGCTGGACCCCTCCTTGGCTAACTTCTTAAGAGGATTTTAACGTCAAAAGCTATACATCCTTTCTCGTATACGAATAACGGATTTATATCTATGTCTTTTATTTCATCGAAATCTAGAGATAGCTGGTTCACGCTCGCTATCACCTTCTTCACGGCATCGATATCTTTAGGCTTATCCCTAAAACCTTCTAAAACCCTCATAACTTTAGTTTCTTTCATCATTTCATCTATATCTTTATCCGTCAGAGGAGCTATCCTGAAGGCTACGTCTTTATATAGCTCAATTAAAGTTCCTCCAGATCCGAACATTACCATCGGACCGAATAGCTCGTCTCTATGCATGCCTATGGCTACCTCGACTCCCTGTTTTACGAAAGATCTTACAACCACGCCTTCTATCCTAGCTTTAGGCACATTTTTCTTAACGTTGGATAGTACTTCATCATACGCTTTTTCCAACTCCTCCTTACTTCTTATATTTAGTTTAATAGCTCCTACATCGACCTTGTGCACTATATCCGGAGATTCTACCTCTAATACTACGGGATATCCTATTTCTCCAGCGATTTTAAGAGCATCCTCCTTACTTCTCGCTATCCTCTTCCTCACAACCGGTATGTCGTAGAGGTGAGCGACCTCAGCTGCTTCAGAAGGAGTTAAAGCCCTCCCTTCTCTCAAGGCCCTTTCAATAATAACCTTTGCCCTCTCCTTATCCCCATCGACTTTCACAAAGGTTCCTGAAGGTCTCTTCTTATACCTCCAGTACCTATACTTAGCTGCTAAGGCCGCTACGGCCCTTTCAGGATTCTCAAAAGCGGGTATACCGTACCTAGTTAGATGTTTAATAGCTGTATCGCACTCCTTACCTCCTATAAAAGCGGCTACCATAGGCTTATCAACGTACTCGCCCTCCCTCTTACATCTCACTAATGCCTCGGCTATCCTTAACGGATCGGTTATAGCGGTATGGCAGTACAATATTATAATTGCATGAACCCTTTCGTCTGCTAGAAGAGTTTGTAGAGAGCCGTAATAATCTCTATCAGCGGCCATTCCAGTTAGATCTACGGGATTTAAAGTAGAACCGAACTCCGGCATCCACTTCTTCAGCTTTCCAGCCAAATCGTTCGGTATATCCATTAGCTTCAATCCGTACTGTTCACAAGCATCGGTAGCCATTACCCCTGCTCCTCCTCCATTAGTTAAGATAACGACGTTTTCTCCTTTGGGATCGGGTAGAGAGGCTAGAGCTAGGCCGTAATCAAAGAGCGTGGGAAAGCTCTCAGCTCTTATGACACCGCACTGCTTAAAGGCTATATCGTAAGCTATATCTGAACCTGCAAGAGAACCCGTATGCGATTTAATAGCAGCCGCCGTTCTTTCGGCCTTTCCGGCTTTTAACATAACTATGGGCTTTACCTTCGTTACCCTCTTAGCAACCTCCATGAACCTCCTTCCATCCTCTATCCCTTCCATGTAAAGCGTTATAGCCTTCGTATGGGGGTCTTTTGAAAAGAACTCTATCAGATCTATTTCGTTTACATCCGCTTTATTTCCAATACTTACTACATCTGAAAGCCCTATCTCTTTTAGCTTCGTCCACGTTACTAGGCCTATAGCTAAGGCTCCACTTTGCGAAATAAAGGCTATCTTCCCTCTTTCCGGAAGATAGGGCATAAAGCTCGCGTTTATCCTCATAGGCGTATCGGCTATACCTACTATGTTAGGACCTAGGAGCTTAATTCCCGCCTCCTTTGCTATCCTCACTATTTCCCTCTCTCCTTCCACATTTCCTACTTCTTTAAACCCTGAAGATATCACAGCAACCGCCTTAACTTTCTTTTCCGCACATTCCTTCATGACCTTTGGAACAATTCTCGCTGGAACTACTATTACAGCTAAATCGACATCGACGGGTATGTCTTTAACGGAAGGATAACATTTTAAGCCCAATATATTATCAACGTTTGGATTTACGGGGAAAACGTTTTCCTTAGGAAAACCACCGTCGATAATGTTCTTAAGAACCATATGCCCTATCTTCGTCTCCTCCCTAGAAGCCCCAATTACGGCTATAGTCTTAGGCCTTATTAAATGCTGTAAGCTCATTTTTTCGACAAATCTCACCTGCTTATTAATTATTAAGGTTTTTCAAAATGTTTTAATTAGACATTTGACTAATAATTATCGAAAAGTAAAGTAATTATCATGAAAAATCTTTATTTTAATACTCAGAAATTCGCGTTAATAAAATCGTAATGATCTAAATATCATGAAGGAGGAGGTCTCTTCCCTAAGACTAGATCCACGTTCATTACCTCGCCGTTCCTAACAATCGTTAAAGTTACGCTATCTCCTGGAAGCTTATTTCTCTCTATGTATGTCGTTAGATCATCGCTATTCCTTACCTTTACTCCATCTACAGCGATTATCAGGTCTCCACCTATAATGTATTTCTCTCCCGCTATCACTACCTCCTTATTTCCTCCTCTAAGGCCCGCTTTAAAAGCGGGACCTCCTCTAATTACGTCTACTATCAACCATCCGTAGGTATAGTTTATCCCCATTGCTTGAGCGATTTCGTACGACATATCTATCCCTCTAATTCCTAGCCAAGGATGTAGGTCGTAATATCCGTATTTAATTAAGTGGGGAAGCTCTCTTAAAATGGTATCCGAAGGAATGGCGAAACCGATTCCTTGAGCACCGCTAACTATTGCGGTAGTTATTCCAACTACCTCTCCATGTATATTTAAGAGAGGACCTCCTGAGTTTCCAGGGTTAATAGGGGCATCGAATTGGATTACATCAGGTATTGAATAGCCTCCCGTTAATTCCGTTCTAATACTCCTCCCAATTTGACTAACTACTCCTTCAGTTAAAGATCCTTGAAGACCGAACGGATTTCCCAAAGCGAGAACTACATCTCCTACCTTTAAGGTAGACGAACTAGTAATATTCAAGGGTACTAGCTTTTCTTCTGGAACGTATGGCTTGAGAACCGCTAAATCGCTATAGGGATCTGATCCTATTAAATCGGCTCTAAAAGCCTCTCCATCGCTAAATACCAGAGTTATATTCATTACGTCGTTAACTACGTGATGGTTCGTAATTACGTAATAGGAGTTATTGAAGAGGATCACGAAACCGCTTCCTTGAACTCTTTCGTAACTAGTAGCCGGTCCAAAAATAGTCAAAACGGTTTTCTTAATAAATCCATAAACGACTACTACCGAGTTCTTAGCCTTATAATATATATCGGCGTAAGTATTGTTTATCCTTACGATATGGGAAGTGGTTACCGACGAATTCACGGTCTTCTTAAGCAACCCTATCTGATCTTTGAGGTATGAAATCTGACTTCTCAAATTAACTATCTCGTTTTCAAGCTCGTAGTTTTTTGATAACGTCCATCCTAAACACGATATGGTTAAAGTCAAGATTAAGGATAAAGCTACGACGAGTTTAACTTGTCCTCTCATCGATTTAACAAAGAAGGTATGAACGTAAAAATCTTACTTCTTTCTCTTCCCTCTAGGCTGAATAGATATCCTTATCCCTAACTCTTCCTCGAGCTGGGATATGTTAGATCCATGTCTCCCTATGATCTTGGGAATAGCCGATCTCGCTACCTTAATTAAAGCTCTATTCCCTCCTTTAATTTCAACGGTAGCTCCCGGATCATATCTCCTAATCGCTTGGTATATTCTCTCAATAGCAAGTTTCTCAATAGGAGTACCTTCTCTTTTCTCCTTAATAGGCACTATTACGTTTTCCTCTCCAAGCGTATATATTTCATACTCGAGTTCTCCGGTTTCAAAATCCGTAACCTCGACCACGGGTCTAGCGAGATCTTCCTCGGTCATGCCGGTGGGGACTTTAACTGTCAACCTTAGATCGTATACTTTCTTGATCTCTCCATCCTTAACGAAAATTACGGTATCCACTATATGAGGTATCATACCGAGCTCAACCCTTCCTATGAACCTTTGAACGGCATCTACTGGGCTACTCGCATGGACAACGCCTACCATTCCAACTCCCGCTAACCTCATATCGGCGAAGACTTCGAAGTCCTTAGTCTTCCTAATTTCATCGAAGATAGTGTAATCCGGCCTAACTAATAGGAGGACATCGGAGCTTTTCTCGAAATCTCCTTCTAAAGGCCCATATTGTGTAATTTCAGGACCTACTTGTAAATCCCTAGGAGATTCCAGCGTTTTAACGACTTTGCCTTGCCTCATGTAGAATTCGGCAATGCTGCTTGCAAGCGTGGTCTTCCCCGAACCTGGAGGGCCCGCTATAAGAATGCCTTCCGCTTTCTCCTTCAACCTCTCAATTAACCTCTTAGATAAACGGTAATCTTCTAGGGTTAGCTTAACTATAGGTCTAACTATTGTAACCTCAAGCCCGTCGGAAAAGGGCGGTCGCGCGATCGCGATCCTATAATTTCCAAGCTGGATAACGGTCGCTCCTCCGGTTTTTATCTCAATAAACGCCTTCTCTTCGGTTCTCGCCTTCCTCAATATTTCCGATATTATACGTTCTAAATCGTCTTTAGACAGGGGCTTTTCCGATAGCTTTACTAAACGAAACCTCCCCGGTCTTCCCTTTTTAGCATATGGAGGAACGCCTTCTTTGAGGTGAACGCTAAGGGTTTCCTTATCGAAATAGCTTTCAAAAATAAACGGCCTTTCCTCCTTCTTGGGAACAATGTACTCTACCTTAACGCCCTCGGCTTCCGCGACTAAATATAGAACGTAATCTCCGGTATATAACGTTCCGTTGACCTCTTTCGCTACATCCCTTATTATAGCATCTATCCTACCGCTTTTAGCTAGTTTTATGTCGTCTGGCGTAGGAACTGGACCGTATATCTTAAACGGTATATTCTTCTTCTCACAAATCTCCCTTATCTTTTTAACTTCAGCTAACCCCTTAAATCCTATATCTAAATGCCTAGAAGCCTGAGCTTGTAGCTCATCGATCACCGCCCTAGGAATTATAACTTCTTCAAACTCCTCTTCCTCAAGTATTCTAGAAAATAGACCATCTATAACTACGCTCGTATCCAGTACCGCTTTTTTCTTCAAATTCTCATTTGAACAATAAAAAACGGACTTTATAACCTTTGTGTAACCCCTTCATCTATGGAAATCTTCCAAATCTTCCGATTAAGTTAACCGCTATGTAACTGCCCCTGTAAACAGTTCTTCCTTTAGGAGGCGGCCTGCTTACTTCGGTTATAATATAAAAAGGAGGCTTAACATCCATATTCCTTCCCTTAACGTCGTATTGATCTCCAATTTCAGCCTCAACCCAATATCTAAGCCTAGTGTTTGGAACGAACAAGGTAGAATTGACGGGTATTACCTTGGTAAGATCTCTAATCTCCTCCCACTCACCTAGGGGAATGCTCGGCTTTAATCGAGACCAAACCCTGATTCCAATAGGCACTAAAAATCCGATTATAAGAATGATGATCATCACCTTCTTCCAATCTTCTCTTAAAATCTGAAGAAAAGCTGGAATTATCAAGGGAAAGGTTATGGAGTTCATTAACGAAAACCTAAAAGCCCATTTGGGAGCGACTAATGGAAAGTTAATTGCGAGAGCTACGAGAGAGGCAGGTAGGATTAAGATTGCGGACCTGTCTTTCCTGAAGATTGAGTATATTAACCCGCCTGTAGCAAATCCATAATGTATCGGGATCTCTCCAAAGAACCTCATCGCCTCTTCTTCTACTACTCCCTCTTCTAAGAAGGATACCAGCTTGCTTACGTCTCCTCCAACTAAGCTAGGTATGGTAAAAGCTAAAATGAGCATAGAACCTACGAGGAGCAATGAAATAGCTACCTCCTTAAAGCCCTCCTTCTCCTTAACGATTAAGAAGGAGGGCATTGATAAGAGTATCATCAGCCCTAATACTCCAAAATCCAATACATGCGTTAAGCCGCAAGCGATTACAGATGAAACCATACAAGTAACCCTGATCTTGCTATCCTTTATACAGAAGAGCGAGTAGAAGAAGGATATGATGAAAAGCAGCCCCAAGGCGTTTTTAATGAAATCTGTATAAAGTGGCATTATATAAGGGGAGGATCCAAATACGATAGATGGAAAAAGCGCTACAAGAGAACTTTTTGAAAGGTTTTTTATCGTCCGGAAAATTAGCAACGATGAGAGGGAGACGAAGAATACGACCCCTACTTGATTCCCAAACCTCCTCCTAATAAGTAGAAAGGAGCTAGGATTAAGAAAGCTAGAGGAGGATCTGGGTACTTTATCCATCCATTCGTTATTAAACTCCTCTCTTGTACTATGTAATACGGTCCGTCGATGCCGTACATGAGAGGGTATCTAGTATAGACTAATAGGTTTATTATTAAAGGAATTACGAAGGAAGCTAGCTCGGGTATCCTTTCCTTTGCTCCTCTCAACATCGATAAGCGCTTCAGTAAGACTATAAAAGCATAACGTATAGATCTATGCTATCTTAATCTAATAATTGTTTGTTTAACGAAGGAAAATTGCGAAAAATAATAGATCTTTAAATTTCAATGGAAAAATTTAAATTCATAAAAGGCGTAAATGTAAATTGTAAAAAATTTGATAAGAGAGGAATCTGTTGGAATGGTAGTAGCCTATGAGGAGAGAGGAGAGGTATCCTACTTAATCCTACACTATCCGGCAGGCCATTGGGATTTCCCTAAGGGAAGCGTAAAGGAAGGGGAAGATCTGCTGATGGCGGCTTTGAGAGAAGTTAGAGAAGGAACGGGTCTCGTAGATATAGAGGTCATTAAGGATTTTAGCGAAACTATTCAGTACTTTTACAGAAGACAAGATGCGTTAGTTTCAAAAGAAGTTGTTTTCTTTTTAGGAGTTACCAATAACAAAGAAGTCAAACTATCGTACGAACATACAGGATATGAATGGCTTCCCTATAGGGTGGCTTTAGATAGGCTCACCTATAAAAGCTCGAAGGAGGTACTTACAAAAGCCCATAAGAGAATGCTTGAGTACCTAACACAAAGAGATTTTTCAAGATAGCTTTCTTACAACTAACTCATCAACGCTTCTTATAGCACATCCATTATTGTTTAATTCTTCATTTATATCTTCATAACAGAGCTTTTCTCCCGTTATTACTATCTTTATCGTTTCAGTTTTTACATCTACCTCCGTTACTATAATAGATACCTCTCTTACGCCATCCAGTACCCCTAGCGATTTACCTAACTCGACAATAGAAACATCTCTGGGCTTTAAAACATCTAATACGACCTTTTCTAATCTCACTTCATTAGGACTTTTCAATTTAAACACCTCCCAACGCGAAGGTTATAAAGGCCAGGAGCATGCCTAAGAATAAAAGGGCAAGAGAGTAAATTAAAGGTTTTTCCCCAGCTATCTTACCTAGCTCGTAACCCAAGAAAACGAGTAATGCTAGGCTGAATAATAGGGCTGCGTAAACGGATACGTGTACGTCTATTAAGCCGATGAAGCTTAGAGTTAAGAAGGCTATAGCGGGCATACTGCTTAAGACCGGAGCTATGGCATCGACAAGCGCTATCAAGACGGACGCCTTCATGAGCTGGTTTTCGTATCTTGTACCGGATAGATCCTGATGTATTTGATTTTCTATCTCCTTTATACTCTTCAATCTTTCAGCTCTCTCAGAAATGTACGCTCCGAAGAAACCCGATAGGCCCATAGCTATTACGGAGCCTATTAAAGCGAATAGGAGACCTCTACTCGAAATATGCGCTCCAAAGTGACCTCCCAATAACACTCCTAAAGATATCATTAAGCCATCGAAGGCGTTAATGAAGAAGTACCTTCTAGCAACGTTTAGAACTTCCTCTTTAGCTACTATCTTTACGCCAGCTCTACGGAAAAGCTCTTCTAATAACCAGCCTATCAACCGTTAGTATACCTTCCTTCGAGCTTAGATATAAAGGTATTTAAAGTATTTTCTATGTCGTAAGTCGTAAATTGTCTTATCGTTCGTGGTCGGGTAATAAAAATTTATTAATTCTGGAAACGTTAATAACGTGAGATTTGAGCAAAGATAAGATAATAGGATTAATAATATCCATATTGAGTGTTCTCGGTATTGTGTTGTATGCGTGGCTTGTATTCTTATCTCCGTGGTTTATCGATATCCTTAAAATTACCGCGTTTGTAGCCGTAGCGATCATTCTCGGAATTGTAGCTTGGATAGGCTATACTATAGCAACGGCTCCTGAACCAAAGCCAATTGAGGAGATAGAGAAAGAGTTAGAGAAGACTATAGGACCAATAGAGGAGAAGGTTCAAAAAAAGAAGTAATTACTTTCTAGTAGTGGAAACAATACTTATAATATCGCGGTCTTTCAACCTATAATCTACGGGAAGCCTTAAACCGGTTCTAGCGTCTATCCCGTACAGTAGACCTTTAGCCAGCTCCGAATGTATTTCTTCGGCTAAATCCTTAATTGTAGCGCCGTCGTGCATTAAGAATACGTCCGGTAAAACTCGTCCATGTTTATCGCTTAACTTCACCGGATCGTAAACCGGGTACACAGCGTTCATCCTCAGAAGTTTGAAAACCGTTACGTTTAAGGCGAATTGAACACCGGTCCTTAAGTACTCTCTCATAATAAATCTCTCTATGAACTCTAAAGCCCATTTTTGCTTCTCATTTAAGGCCTTTTCATTTATTACCTTAAAGCTTTCACTCCCGGGTATGTACTTAATGAGCTTAGCTTGTTCAGCTCTTCTCAAAGCTAACTCCGCTTCAGCGCTAGCTGGAACTACAATTAAGTCTTTGTAAGTATCCCTAAGCCTTCTGTAGTTCTTCTCAGCTCCAGGAATATCTATCTTATTGGCTAGTATTATCGTGGGCTTGGATATTTCCCTTAAAGCTCCTGCGAACTTCCACATTTGCTCGTCTGACCAATTATTGAAATCTTCCGCACTAAGACCGGTTCTCCTTAAAGCTAACCTGACGTGTTCCTCCGTTATCTTAGCTCCACGTAGAGGGTCTGCTATCGCTCCAATCGGATCCATCTTTGGATTCTTCATATTCTTCAATATCTTATCTCTATTATGTTCAATTAACCTCTTGTACCAGTTAACAAGTTCTCCTTCTATTTCCTCAAAATCCTTAACCGGATCGCTAGTTCCAGGCTCAGCTATCCTCCCCTCTTCATCTATACTTCCCGAAGCATCTACAACGTGAATTAAGGCATCGCTAGCCGACGCTACGGTTAGGAATTTAGTCCCTAACCCTCTACCGTAGCTAGCCCCTTTAATAAGGCCAGGTAAATCCCATAGCTCTATAGGCACATATCTCCACCCATCTATACAAGCTGAATTCTGAGGGTTATCCTTAACTCCAAGCTCCTTACATACGCATAAGGTTACTACGTAAGCTATCCCTTGAAAGGGCTCTTTAGTTGTAAATGGATATTTGTTGACTTCGGCTTGTAAAAGAGTAGCTGCATTGAAGAAAGTTGTTTTACCGGTATTTGTCTTGCCTATAAGACCTATCCTTACGGGCATCTTAAGGGTATTTTAACAAGAGGCCGTATTAAATGTTATGTAATATCGATCTTTAAGCGAACAATTTTTACTTTTCAATGTATTAAAAGAACAGCCTTTAACACCTCTAAGATCATCCTTACTTATCCGGCTATACGTTTAGACGGAATTTTTTCTAAAACGCTTATCTAGACTTCATCCTCCTCTAATTTCCTACTTAAGCTGAGCTACTTTTTACTTAAGGAGGATTTAGCGCTTTCGGAAAAATCAAGGAGATGTCAAATCTCGGCGATCATATAAAGGTTATATTTTCCTCTTTCCTGTTAGAGAGATAATGGACCCTTCTGGACTTAAAGTGAAAAAAGGAGTTTTAATGGTAAAGTTCAAAGACGACTGGATAGCTCTAGATCCCAAGTATGCTGTAAATTCTAAGTACATCTTCATTTCGCATGCACATTCCGATCATGTTCCTCCGCGCATAGGAGATTCTAAAGTAATAGCCTCGAAAGAAACAGTTGAAATACTGAAAGCTAAAGGGTACAGAGTAAGGGAGTATACCGAAGATTTGAGAGGAATAGAGCTAATAGATACCGGACACATACTGGGTAGTAGAGGAATCCTAATAGAGGGGAGAGTATTTTATACCGGAGATATCGCTGGAAGGCCGAGGGGCTTTTTAGATAAAGCGAGAAGTAGAAGTTGTGAGACCCTTATCGTGGATTCAACTTATGGAAGAAGCGAGTATAAATTTCCTCATCTAGCTTGGGTTTTAAGAAACGCCATGAATATGATAGCAAAAGAGTTTGAGAAAGGTAAGGGAGTAGCGCTACTCGGCTACTCCCTGGGTAAAGCCCAGCTACTTACGTATTTATTTCAGAGCTGGAGACCTCTTTACGTATACAAAACCATTGAAATATTTAATTCAGCATATCGAAAAATGGGCATTGATGTTCCATATCCTGATAGCGTAACATCAAATATAAGAGAATTGCCGAGGAATAAGCCGTTTCTATTAATAGCGCCCAATAACCCTACGATCATTAGGATGTTGAAAAATTTAGGTATAAGATACATCGCTTTCACGGGCTGGGCAGTCAATAAGATTGAAAATGGCTTACCTCTTAGCGATCATGCTGATTACAATGAGCTCATCAGCTTTGTTAAGAGGTCGAGTCCAGATAGAATATATACCATATTCGGCTACTCAAGGGACTTCGCCTACTCGCTAAGAAGACTTGGCTTTTTAGCAAATCCCATTTCATCTCTCCATACATATATTACAGATTATTTTGAATGAACTCCCTCGGATCTCTATAGCGCCATTTATAGATCCCGTCTTCAAGAGATAGTAGTATATTGTCGTATACGGGAACGAACTCGAATAAGGGACAACCGTCTACTTCCTCAGCATACTCGAATTTATGGGTTCTTAATGGGTCAAACTTAAAAGACGTTGATAAAACTACCAGCTTTTTCGAAAACTCTCTGAGGAGTAGCGCGAAGGCCCTAGTTCCTACTTTATTTAAAAATCCATCTGAGTACAAGGCGTCCGCTCCTACAACTCCTACATCCGCTTCTCTTGCTGCATAACAAATAGCTGAATCATATAAAAGGCGTACGTCTATTCTTCGCTTTTTCAACTCACCTGCTAAGGTTTTACCTTCTCCTCCAGGATCGGATAAGA
>CAYQTV010000003.1:11494-17182 GCA_964420525.1 uncultured Nitrososphaerales archaeon
GGGGCTTAAGGCTTCAAGAAGCATGAGAACTTGAGAGCTAAAACTAATCGTTGCGATCCTTTTTACTCCTTTCAAGTACCTTATTGCGTGGCTTACGGAAGAGCTGATAGAACGTTTGAAAAGCGAGATGAGTTCATCAACTTTCTTCCCTTTCTTTCTAAGCTCGAGCACCGCTAGAAGAACGTTTCCGAAAACGGGCATCGTTGGCCTTAACCTATAGGCTAATTCTATCGCCTTTTCAACCTCATTAAATGATAAGGAAGACGATTTCTCCATTAATTGCAAAGCTATCTGATTCGCGCTCAGCTCTCTATTTTGTACAAGCTTAATTAGCTCTTCCACAATTTATAAGTAGAAATATGGAGAGATAAACGTTTTCGATATTACTTTATAATTCCTAGAGATCTATTGGTCTTCTCTATGGACCTCCATTTGTCTTCCTCGATTTCAAGCATCGCTCTTATAGCATCTATATTCTCGGGTACTACGTCTGCTTCTTGATGTACAACTTGGAACCATCTAACTTTTTTGCCTTCCACATTTACCGAATCCCTAATAACCGCTATCTCGTACATATCATATCTCGATCTACAGTAATCTCTAAACTTCTCAATTATCATAGATGTAGACGGATACTCCTTCATGTCTAGTAATATAACCCTTGTTTGTTTCTCAAAAGCATCTAGTACTTCTTCTAAACTCGTCTCCCTTTTCGTTTCTACTTCAAGGATGTGCGTGTGAGCAAGAGTAGTTGGAATAACGATGGCCATCGAGAACGCCTTTATATCCTTTAAGACGGTTAGAACATCTGGAGCGTGATGAGAAGGGACGCTTGAGAAGCTCACCGCATTTATAGGGCCTTTTTTGTACTCCCATGGATCAGCAGCCCTTCTCGCTAATGCTATAAAGGCGTAACTTACCCCTATACTAGAATGCAGCGCATGTAGAGTTCTTACTAAACCGGTTGTATTACAACTCGGAACTCTTACGTAGTCTTTTCCTATCGCTTCCTCGTAGTTTACCACGGCGTTGAAGGTCATATCGGCTACCTCCGCTTCCTCCCCTCCTTGAAAAACAGCCTTTACGCCGTACCTTCGATATATTTCCTTATTCTTAGCGCCAACACCTCCCGGCGTTGCATCTACGATTAAATCTACTCCTCTCTTTTCAAGTAGATCTTTAAGTAACCCCTTTACCTTAAGTCCGCCTCTCTCTAAGTTCTTCCTGCCCTCTTCACTTGACGCGTATAGGTCTACTTCATTTAGAGGTCCGAACTCGCTTAATACGTTCTTCAAGATAGAGGTTGGCGCTATATCGGATACCCCTATCAACTCCATATCGTCTTGAAGTTTAATAGCATGCGCTATTCTCTTTCCTATAGTTCCTACTCCATTTACAAGAACTCTTGGCATAAGTAGGAGATGTAATATTCGAGTATAAAAGATTTAACGAACTTAGGCTATCTAAAAATTACGTAACGTTTTTCGTTAAAAGAACCTCGTTATCCCTCCTAATAGGTTCCTAATTCTCTTAAAATCCTCTTCTATTATGCTTCTCTGATTGGGATTGTAAAGGGCAGCAGCTGGGTGGATAGTTGGAAAAAGCGTAAAGGAAACGCCTGATACTTTAACCTTGTATGGCTTACCCCTTACTGACATGATGCCTCTGGCTTTTACACCTGCCTTAGATAGGAAGTATAATGTGGAATGCCTCCCCAAGGATATCACGATACTAGGCCTTATCGCTTTGATCTGCCTTTCTAAATATTGAGAACATATCTCTATTTCGCTCTGTTCGGGATCTCTATTATTAGGAGGTCTACATTTTACGACGTTAGTTATGTATACTTCGGATCTCTTAAAGCCTAGAACTCTCTCTATTAATTCCGTAAGAAGCTTACCGGCCGCTCCCACAAAGGGACGTCCTTGAATATCCTCATTATATCCAGGGGCCTCCCCTACGAACATAACTCCAGAGCTTATACCTCCTTCTCCTGGAACCGCGTTCTTCCTACTTAAATGGAGAGGACATTTTCTGCAGCTTCTAATCTCATCTTCTATCTCTTTAAGCTCGTTCAATACCTTAAGAAATTCTTAACCTTGAAATTTATAAGCCTTTAACCATAAAAAAGAAAGAGGTGGTTAAAAGTCCTTATAGCTTGCTAGAACTTCTTCTTCGGGAGGTGGCTGTTTAATTAATCCAGCCTCCATTAGTAGCTTAGTTGCCTCCCTGGCCTCCTTTATTATCTTAACTGCTCTATCCCAAAGCTCTTCCCTGCTCAGCTTAATCCTAGCTACCCCTTGCTTTATAGACTGCAAAGCACAGGCTACGGCCTCCTTAGGATAGACTTCCCATTCCTCCATTTTCGGAATTATATAATCTTCGCTTATTCCCTTTTCTTCGGCGAATTCAGCTAGGGCCTTTGCGGCCGCCACGCACATCTCGTCTGTAACGGTCTTAGCCTTCACGTCCAATACCCCTCTAAATATAGCGGGGAAACCTAAGCTATTGTTTACTTGATTGGGGAAATCGCTTCTTCCGGTCGCTACTACTCTAGCTCCGGCTTCTTTAGCTTCCCAAGGCCATATTTCAGGTATCGGATTTGCACAGGCGAAAACTATAGCGTTATCCGCCATCTTCGCTACCCATTCCTTCTTTATTACTCCCGGACCGGGTTTAGATGCCGCTATACAAACGTCCGCTCCTTCTAAAGCCTCAGCTATCCCTCCTCTCTTACCGACCTTATTGGTCTTCATCGCTAAATCGTATTTCCATGGATCCTTCTTCTTCATGTCTTCTAGATCTTCTCTTTCAGCATGCAGTATTCCCTTAGTATCTACCATTATGATCTTTCCAGGATCGGCTCCTGCAAGCATCAATACGTGGGCTCCCTTTACGTTAGCAGCTCCAGCGCCTATCATCGCAATCTCGACCTCGCTTAACTTCTTTCCAACTACCTTTAAGGCGTTAATTAAGCCAGCGAGTGTGACCGTAGCGGTACCTTGCTGATCGTCGTGCCATACCGGTATCTCTAACCTCTTCCTCGCCTCCTCTAAAATGTAGTAGCATTTAGGCTTCTCTATATCCTCTAGATTTATTCCACCGAAAGTAGGCTCTATTAACTCTAAAAATTCCAAGAATTTTTCCGGATCCTTGGTATTGATGCAGAGGGGAAACGCGTCTACCCCTCCCAAATACTTGAACAGGATAGCCTTTCCCTCCATAACGGGCATAGCGGCCTCAGGCCCTATATCTCCTAGCCCCAGAACCCTCGTTCCATCGCTTACTACCGCTACGTAATTCCATCTATTTGTATACTCAAATGATAGATCCTTGTCTTCCTTTATGAGCCTACACGGAGCGGCCACGCCCGGGGTATACCAAATTGCGAAGTCGTCCATGTTTCTAATAGCACACTTAGGCATTACCTGTAACTTCCCTTCATAAAACTTATGATATGCAGGAGCTAAGCGCCCTGGCTTCTTCGCTTTCTCCAGAAGCCTCTTAACTTCCTCCTCGGTCATCTTGGCACCTATTTACGCCGGTATTTCACAAAGTATTTAAAGTTTAATTTTATATTCTATGGATTAAATTTATATAATATACTTATCCGTCTATATAGTATACTTATTGAAGATTGACAATAAACGATGGAAATACATTTATGTGAAGAGAAGGAAGTAGGTGCATTATGATTAGATCAGTCGTAGTTAGAGGAGGGAATATAACATCCATAGATATAGCTAAAATATCCGATTTAAAGAAAGTGAAGGACTACATATTCGTTGAGCTCAGTGAACCGACCAATTCGGATTTCTATTTCATTCAGGAGAAATTCGGTATAGATCCCTTGGAAATCGAAGATATGCAAACGAAAGGGCAGAGGCCTAAAGTTGAAGATTACGAAGATCACCTCTTCACAGTAGTTCACTCATTAGATCTAGGGGAGGAGAACCTGATCGTTAACGAAGTATACATAATAGTAGGTAGGAACTGGGTTATAGTCGTTCATTGGAAGGACAGATGCGTTCAAGAGGTACTATCTAAGTATTTCAAGCCCGGACTCGCTAAAACGCTTAAGCTATCTCCTGACTTCGTCTTCCTAGCAGTAGTTGATAGGATAGTCGATAGATACTTCGAACTTCTAAACGAAATAGGAGAGATGATAGCGAAGCTTGAAGAAGAGGCAGAGGAAAACCCTAGGAGAGAGATAATCGCGAAGATGAGCGATATTAGGAGGATGCTGATTACCTTCAGGAGAACGGTATGGCCAACTAGAGAAGCTTTATGGTCAATCCTAAAGGGGATTTACGTCCTAATTTCAGATGAGAACTTGAAGTATTTCAGAGACGTTTACGATCATATAGCGAAGATAATGGATATGATAGATTCTCAATACTCACAAGTTGGGCATGTTGGAGAGGTCTACATGGCGTCTATATCGGTTAACACAAACGAAATAGTGAAGATATTTACGATAATCGCTTCCATCTTCATGCCTCCGACTTTGATAGCGAGCATTTACGGAATGAACTTTAGGTACATGCCAGAGCTTTATTGGGAGTATGGCTATCTTTTCGCATTATTACTGATGCTGGTATCTACGATAATTCCTCTCATATACATAAAGCTGAAGAGGTACATCTAAATGTTCTTCAATACATCATAAAAACGGGAATACATTTCAGCATTTATAACTTACGTTCTCCTCAATATCCTCTCCATGTCCTTAATGATGGATGGCTCAATTACCTCATAATAGGTAAGCTTCCCCTTTTTCCTAGGCCTTATTAACTTCGCTCTTTCCATGATCTTTAAGTGATGAGTTATCGTAGGTTGAGATAGATTGAGAATGGCTGTTAACTCACATACACACATCCTTCTCATATTTAACATCTTCAAAATCCTAACCCTAGTTGGATCAGAAAGAGCTTTATAAAACTCTGAAATCTTCTTGCATTCTTCTTCGCTAAAAGACCCTTTAAGAACCTTTTTAAGCTTCTTCACGTAGCTATCTAACTCGTCTAGAGAACATACTCCTTTTTTAACTAGTATTCTAAGCCTATCTTCTACCTTCTTCACGGAAGCTATATTTTGAATTTCATATATTTAAAAACATCGTTCGGATAGATAAATTTAAATACATAAATCTAGAATGTGTAGCCGTGATAAATGTAACCGTTATCTCCATGCTTCTAATAACTGGCTTACTTGCCGGTTTTGTAGGAGGACTTCTTGGAATAGGAGGATGCGTTATTATGCTTCCTACGCTTGTTTTCATATTCAATTATCCCTTACCTGAAGCTATCGGAACTACCATAACAGCCGTAATATTAACCGCTACATCAGGAGCTATAGCACATCTGAGGTTAAAGAACGTCGATTTGCAAACGGTGAAAATCGTTGGGATAAGCGGAGGGGTGGGAGCGGTTGTTGGAAGCTTACTATTTTTCTACGTATCTTCTCAAATTTGGTTACTGAACCTTATTTTAGGGCTAGCTTTCCTATACGTTTCAATTAGGATGATCTACGAAGGGATACGGAGGCCTAAATTGAATAAGGAGGATAGAAAAGTAATTCCCGGGGGTAACGTAATGAAGGGCCTAATAGGCCTCTTCATTGGGGTAATAACTGGAATAGTGGGTTTAGGAGGAGGCTACGCTCTAGTACCTTCCTTTATTTACTTAT
>CAYQTV010000004.1:0-5113 GCA_964420525.1 uncultured Nitrososphaerales archaeon
GAATATCTACGAATCGAGGTATAATCGGGTAGCTGCCAATCGTATACAGCTCGTTCAGGATGAGGCATTAAGCCTAGAACGTTCCCGTCTTCGTTACATATACCGGCTATATCGAACATCGAGCCGTTCGGATTAAATGAATATTCCCCGTTCGCCGGGGCGCCGCTCGCCTTTACGTACTTAAATACTACTTGTCCTCTTTTGCTCAGCTCTTCCTCGCTTAAACCCTCCCCTAGTATAAACCTCCCTTCGCTATGAGCCACGGGCATCCTCAGTACCTCATTAATACCGATATATCTCGTAAATATACATGTATTGCTATGGCATTTTAGATAGACCCATCTAGCCTCGAATTTAGAGGAGATATTTGGAGCTAAAGCCGCTTTCGGATTTAAATCGGTTCTTCTCGTAAATGGAAGAACCCCAAGCTCAATTAACGCTTGGAACCCATTGCATATCCCTAAAATCGGGTTTCCGTTAAGAGCATATTCCATTAGCTTTTCCTTCAACTTCGATTTCAATTTACTAGCCCATATAGCTCCAGCCCTCACTCTATCTCCGTACGAAAAGCCTCCTGGAAGAACTAATCCGTGGTAGCTAAATAGATCTACTTCGTTTGAAAGGAGCTTATTCGTATGTACGATATGCGTTTCAGCCCCAGCCTCCCTTAAAGCTCTAGCGGTTTCTTCATCGCAGTTAGTTCCTGGAGCTCTCAGTATTAATATCCGTATTACCATTTCAACCCCTCCTTCCAAGCCCTCCTTATCTCGCTTATTGGTAGATCTATTACGATCTCCCCATTTATCCCGCTTACAACTAAGCTTCCATATGAAGATACTTCTCCTATCCTAGAATACGTGCATCCTAAGTCTCTCGCAAGCTTTTCAAACTCTGAGGCCGCTTCTTCATCAATTTCCAATAAAAATCTGCCGTTGCTTTCAGAGAAGAGCACTAAATCGTTCCTGCTAACGCCCTCTCTCCTAACTCTACTTAAATCTACAACCGCACCGTAATTGCTGGATAAGGCCATTTCCGCTATTGCAACGCCTAATCCTCCCTCAGATAAATCGTGACAAGCCCTCACGTAACCTCTATCTATGGCCTTAGTTACGCACTCCATTGCCTTCTTAGATTCATTAACGTAAACCTTGGGAACGGATTTACCGATGAAGCCCTTAAGCCTATAGTACTCGGATGCTCCCAGCTCTAAACGCGTAAGCCCTAGTAAGTACAATGGATTTTTAGGGGATTTCAGATCTAGCGAAACCGCTTTTCTAATATCCGGTATTATCCCTATCGCCGTTATTAATAAGGTGGGAAGAACGGGACCTAGAGGGGATTCGTTATACAAGCTATCCTTTCCCGAAATAAAGGGCGTATTAAAGGCCTTAGAGAAATCGTAACATGCCTTAACCGCCTCAACTAATTGTCCAAGCCTATCCGGTTTTTCCGGATTTCCCCAAGTGAAGTTATCTAGGATAGCTATACGCCTACCTCCAACCGCTATGTTATTCCTCAAGGCCTCCTCTATAGAAGAGGCCGCCATCCAGTACGGATCGATCTTGCTGTATTGAGGTTTTAAGCCTACGGAGATAACGACCCCTTTCCACGATCTATCTAAGGGCTTTACTATTGAGGCATCGTTAGGTCCTCCGTGTTCTCCATGTAAAGGCTTTAAGGCGGTATTTCCCTGAACTTCGTGATCATAGGTTCTAATAATGTTCTCTCTACTCGCTATATTTGGAGAAGAGAGAACTCTTAGGAGCTCATCGTTTAAGTTTTCAGGTTCTGGAAAAGAAGGCTCATCGTAATTCGGAGGAATCCACCTCGCTTTCCTAACTACTTTAGGAGGGCTGAGCAAGAAGCTTACATCTAGATCTACAATTAGGTAATCGTTGAAGAATACCCTAACTCGATTATCATCTTCAAACCTCCCTATTACGGAACATTCCAGCTCTTCCTCGTTCACTATCTTTAAGACCTTCTCCAAGTTATCCTTAGGAACTCCCATTAACATCCTTTCCTGAGATTCCGAGATCCAGATCTCCCAAGGAGACATCCTCTCTCTAAGGTGTAGCTTGTCCAGCCATACCGTTGCTCCCCCCTTAATTCTGTCCGCCATTTCCACAACCGCGACCGCTAAACCCCCACCTCCTAAATCAGTTATACCGGATCCTAGCTCTTCATCCCTAATCCTAAGAATAGCCCTTTTCAGCTTCTCCTCCTCTATTGGATCCGGTATTTGAACGGCAGGTCTAGAGGAGATTTCGGAATCCTCTCTTAAATCGGCTGAGGCGAAGGTAGCCCCATGTATCCCATCTCTACCCGTTTTATTTCCTATAACTAAAATGTAATCCCCAGGCTTAACTCTACGAATGTACTTAGGTTTAGGAAGAATGCCTACACAACCCGCATATACCACAACATTTCCTACGTATCCTTCATCGAAGCATATGGCTCCTGTAGTAGTAGGCGTTCCGAAGTTATTTCCGTAATGTCCTACCCCAGCCACTACCCCTCTCATTATATATCTAGGATGTTTAACTCCTTTAGGTAGCTTATCGTAGGGATAGTCTAGAGGACCGAAACATAGGACATCAATAAGAGCGATGGGCTTTGCCCAAACTCCGAGAACATCTCTTATAACTCCTCCTATTCCGGTAGCGGCGCCTCCAAAGGGGTCTATCGCAGATGGATGGTTATGCGTCTCTACTTTAACCGCAATAGCATGTTCATCTGTAAAATCTACTATTCCGGCGTTATCTTCTAGAAAAGATAAAACCCAAGGAGCGTTTATCTCCTCAGTAGCCCTTGCTATGAAGTTCTTCAACATATTATCCGCTACGATCTTTCCCTCATCATTAACGATTAACCCCTTAAACACCTTGTGTCTGCAATGCTCCGACCATAACTGCCCAATGGTTTGCAGCTCTACATCCGTTGGATTCCTTCCTCTCTTCACGAAAAACTCCTTAACCGCTTTCATCTCATTTAGACTTAAATTCAACCCCATTTCGGAGCTTATCTTTAAGAGATCCTCCTCCGATGCCTTTAAGATATCTACCTCGTAAAGCTCAAAGGGCAAAGGTAGCTTATTGTACACCGATCTTCTTCACCTCGTAAATGAACTTATCCTTAACCGGATTCGCTAACAACCTCGTACACATTTCATTAACCAGTCTTTTAGCCTCCTCTTCATCTCTAGCTTTAATAACGAACTCGTATACCTTCCCTACTCTCGAAGAGCTAACTCGATATCCTAAATCATTTAAAGCCTCTTCAACGGTCTTTCCTTCAGCATCTACTAACCCTTCCCTTAACCATACCTCTACCCTTACCTTAAAGCTTAACATTTTACTTGCCATACACGATGCACTTTTCAGCATAATGTGCGATATCTTCAGCTATACGCCTCGCCTTATCTAATTCCTCGTGGAACGCTACGGCTAACCCCATTCTCCTACCTGGATAAGCGGTAGGCTTTCCGAAATACCAAATATCGCCTCTATATCCCTTCTTCTTAATGTAAGAACGGATCGCTCCAGCCTTCCATCTAAGTACGGGCGCTGATTCGCTAACATCCTCAGGAGCTAATATAACGTGAGCTACACAGTAACTTTCTCCTACGGTAAATTCTATATCCGCCTCGGATATTGGAAGGCCCATAGATGCTAGAAGATGCAAAGCCCCCTCATCCATTTTAAGGGCCCAACGCGTAACCATTCCAGTATCGTGAGGCCTGTTAGCGAATTCGCTATTGTAAACTTTGCCATCTATTACGAACTGTTCTACGGCATATATTCCTAAGCCCCCTATATACTCAGCAATCCTCTTCGCATATTCTTGGCATTTCAACTTAACGTCCTCAGGTATCGTATATGGTAACCAGCTCTCGTGATAAGTAGCTCCTGGACGTCGATGTTCTACAGGAGGAAGAAGGGTTGTAACTATTTTACCTTCTTCATTGAAATGTCGAAGAACGAGCTGCGTTATCTCAATACCTCTCTCCTTAAGATCGCTTAAATACCTCTCCACTATCACTTCGTCTCCTCTACCTCTTGCATGTTCAACCGCGTACCTGTACGCTTTCTCTACATCGCTCCAGCTCCTTGCTATAGTAGTTCCATGACCGCTCGACGTCATTATGGGCTTTATTATAAGCGGAAGCCCTAGATCTTTAGCTACTTTCTTGAGCTCTTCCTCGCTTCCAGCGTATCTCCACTCAACCGCTGGAACTCCTACCTTTTTGAAGAGGAGCTTCGTACAATGCCTATCCATTCCTATTAAGGGCGCATAAGGAGTTGAAACTACGTTATATCCTTTTTCAATCCCTAGCTTAAACATCCTCACGGTATCTACCCTTTCTATTTCTAAGTAGATAGCGTGTGGCGTATTTCTAGGATCTGCAATGTACTTCCTTATACATCTCTCTAATTCTTCTCCATTTAACATATCTACTATTTCGTAATGATCCGCGACATCTTGAGCCGGAAAGCCCTCATATCTATCTATTGCTACGGTTAATATTCCTCCATTCCTTCCACCCAGTATTCTCCTCGTTGCCGTTAATACGAGATCTCCTAGTTCTCCTCCTCCTACGGAAATGTAAACGAAGGGCCTTTCCGCTTTTAATTCTTCAAGCATACGAAGCCTTTCTTCATATTCCTTCTTAAAGGAGTGAGCTTCCTCTAATATCCTGGTCCTCTTTTCTAACAAATAACCTCACCTCATCGCCCTTAAATTATCTAAAAGCGCTTTAACGGGATCGATCTTCCCTACTTTAGGTAGCCAGTCTAGCCTCTTCCCCAATATCCCCCTTCCTTCCCTATATTTGTACAAACGCCTTACTCTCTCAGCTAATACCCTTCTTCTCATGATCATCTCTTTAGAACCGATATCGGATCTATAGAAAAAGCCCCACCCATCGAGGAATTTAATAGGCTTTTGCTCTAAACATCTTTCTATTCTTTCAGAGGCTTCAGGAGGATTTTCTCCTAAAGCTAACAGTTCGAGAGTTCTAGATCCTCCAGTTACGATCTCCCCATTTTCCTTTAAATCAGCGGATCCCCAATACAGCTCACATCCAGCTTTCTCAATAACGCCTTCATCTACG
>CAYQTV010000004.1:5123-17084 GCA_964420525.1 uncultured Nitrososphaerales archaeon
CATCTACGCTTATAGGATGGTTTTTAGCTAAGCTCTTAAAGTCCGGATATCCCTTAGGAGCTATGGCTTTAACTACCGTAGCTTTCTCGGAAAACCTTACTTTCACCTTTGAAAGCCTTTCATCTATCATAGCTTCAAAAATCTCGATTATATCGGTTTCGAGAAGAGCTAAGACGTTAACTCCTTCGGGATCTCCTAATCTAGAGTACATTTCTATAAGCGTAGGGCCCTCAATTTCAGTTAACATCATTTGACCCGCTATAAAGCCTCTGTACTTATCTCCAGTTGTTCTCTGAACCGCGTCAACCATTGATTTTACAATTTCTAAACTACGCTGATATTCCTCCATAGTTATAAACGGGAGCAATAGGCCTGAACCCGTATAAGATCCCATACCTCCCGTTTCAGGACCTATATCGAACTCATATGCATGTTTATTGTCCTGAACTAAGGGCATGCCAACTACTGTTTTTCCGTCCACGAAACATTGAAGCGTGTATTCTGGTCCCCAGACCTTTTCCTCAACGAGTATCTTCTCCTCTATATCTCGATATGTCTTCATGTAGTTTTCAAGCCACATTATATGCCTCTCCTTAAACGACTGCTTCTCCGAATGAAGGTATGCTTGTATATCTTCGACTACTTTAACTCCCTTTCCTCCTGCTTGTCTAGCGGGCTTTAAAGCGACGTTCTGTAGCCACGTTAAAGTGTTGGAGTAACGCTTTAAGTTCTCTAAAGCTTCGGAGTATGAACGATAAGTTTGGAAGAGGAGCTTTCCAGGAATATTGTAAATCCATTGTAACCGCCTCATCTCGGCTTTAGACATCTCCACAATAGATAAGCTCCTCTTCGCTCCTATACATGGAATTCCTCTCGCCTCAACTTCATCGGGTACTCCATGGAAGTTAGGCTCTTCAGGTCCTATTACTACTAAATCTACCTTCCACTTTTCAGCTCGATCTGCGATTAACTTAGCATCGTTAGTACTCCCTAAGAGGTATTCCCCTCCGCTTCTCTTCACCAATTTGTAAATTCCAGGATTTCTAAGCTCGCTAATCCAGTATATCTTAGGACTATACGAGCTTCTAGCTATAGCCTTTGCTATCGCATGTTCTCTAGAACCCCCTCCTACACCTAAAACCTTCACGTCCCTTCACCCCTCATCCAACAAGATAAACACAACGCGTTAGAAGGAAGGCCTATCGCTTTGGTAAGCCCTTCTAGCGTAAGGAAATGGAAGGTATCCGCTCCTACAACCTCGGCTATCTCCTCCTCAGACAGAGAACGTGCTACTAATTCATCAGGTGGAGGTATTTCCTCGCCATAAGGACATGGAGAGCATAGAGGGGGACTCCCTATAAGTACGTGAACTCTACATGCCCCTCTCTTTTTCAAATTCCAAACGGTATTTCTAAGCGTTGTCCCCCTCACCACGCTATCGTCTATTAGTATAACGTCCTTTCTATCTACTACCTCCTTAATGGGGTTGAGCTTTAACTGTACCCCTACGAGCCTTTCGAAAAATGACGGTTTAAGTGCCGTTCGAACTCTGCGTCCAGTAGTTATAAACCCTAAGCTCATTTTAACTCCGGAAGCTTTAGAGTAACCTATTGCGAACGGAATAGCGGTTTCAGGAACCCCGATTACGATGTCTGCTTCTATCGATCTCTCTTTAGCTAGAACCTCCCCTATTTTCTCCCTTACTTGATAGATAGATATTCCATTAACCGTTGAATCCGGCCGAGCTAAGTAAACGTATTCAAAGCTACAATATCGGTGATTTCTTCTCCGCTCAACTTGACGCCTTTCTATGCTGTAGGGGTCGAACTTTACTACCTCTCCCGGCTTCACCGTAGATACGTGGTCCATACCTAGTACATCTAAGGCCGACGTCTCCGATACTACTGCTCCTAAATCGAAGCCTAAAGATCCTATCTCTAGAGGCTTTACGCCATACTTATCTCTAGCTATTACTACCTCTTGATCTTCAGTTAGCGCTATGAAGGAATATCCTCCGTCTACTTCCCGCAGTACCTTAGCGGCCGCTTCCAAGGAATCTTTCGTTCTATCTATTTCGTCCGATAATATTTCAGCCAAAGCTCTCCATGCCTCTATTCTGTTCTTACCTAGGTTCGGCTTACCGTCGTAAATTAGAATTAATCGTTTTGGAGAAGAAACGACGATTGGCAGATCGTTTTCCTTAGGAGATACTAACCCCGCTCCTATAAAGCCTGATAACGACTTTAAGATCTCTTCGTTAAAAGCTTCATCTACAGATCCTTTCCTCGAAATCAGGTTAAACTCCTTATCAAACGTTATAATGGAACAAGCCTCGCTTCCTCTATGTTGGAGTGCTAATAAGCCGTAGTATACAAAGCGCGCTACCTTCCAATTCTCCCTTCCGAGACCAAAGGGGTATATGCATACAATTCCCGGCATTTTTATCCACCCATGCTTTCAATAAGCCTTCCGTAGAAAACGCGTCCTTTAGATACTTCTAAATACCCCTTTTCGGCAATTTTCTGAGCATGAGGAGTCGGATACTTCATAGTTACACAACCTAAACAGAGGTTCCTGCTGCCAACGGCGCAGCAGAAATCTTCTATAGTTTGATAATTAACGGTATCAGCTCCAAGTAAAGAGGCTATTTCATCTTCGCTTCTATTAAAGCCTATGAGCTCGTGGAAGGTAGCCATATCTATACCGTAAAAGCAAGGGCTTATGATTTTAGGAAAGGTGGAGAAGACGTGAACCTCCTTAGCTCCTGCACGCCTCAAGCTTTCAACGATATGCCTTAAGGTATCTCCTCTTACGATGCTATCATCAATGAGAGCTACGCGTAATCCCCTTACTCTATCTAATAACATATTGTACTTCCTAGATATTATTAGCTCCCTATCGCTCGACGCCATTATAAACGCCCTTTGGCTGATGTACCTATTCCTAATTATAGCGGGTTCGATCGGCTTTCCAGACGCTTCATGAAATCCGTAAGCGGCGTCAACTGCTGTTTGAGGCACCGGGACTATAACATCTACCCTAGATACTACATCGGAATACCTATTAGCTAGTTTACGACCTAGCTCCTGTCTTACCTGATAAACGTACTTTCCTCCTAAAAGCTTAGAGTCTGGTCTAGAGAAGTACGCGTATTCAAAAGCACAAAGCTGCTCGCTTGAGCTATTAACTAGCCTATATCGGCTTATTCCAGATTTATCCGCTACAACTAGCTCTCCAGGGTTTACGAAGCTCGTAAATGGAATCCTATTGATGTCTAAAGCGACGCTTTCGGAAGCTATCATTAGAACGCTATCGTTATAACCTAACGCGAGAGGTCGGATGCCTTTAGGATCTCTAAAAGCGAAAATCTTGCCTCCTTTCATCATCCCCACAACCGAGTAGGCCCCCTCGACCTCCTCCATTACTCGTTTAACGCCTTCGATTATATCTCCGGAAGCCTCATAAGCCTCAAGTATTTCGTAAGCAAGGACTTCGGCATCGGAAGTACCTGTGAAATTAATGCCTTTTGAAGAGAGCTTTCTTTTTAAAGCAGAAACATTTACGAGGTTCCCATTATACGCTACAGCAAGTTTTATCCTATCGTTCATAATCAAGTGGGGTTGAGCATCTACAAGCAATTGGGATTTGTAAAGCTTTCCCGAGGTAGCGTATCTGACATGTCCGATACTCGTGCTTCCAGTTAGCTCCTTAGAGAGAGCTGAAAGCTCCTCTATGCTCATGTATGAAATTAGCCCTAAGCCTTTATGGATCTTGAAATCTCCGCTGTAGGATAAAATCCCGTAGGATTGCTGACCTCTATGATTTAAAGCTACTAATCCCCAATATACGTAGGGAACTACGTTTTCCCCCTTGAAGCTCACTACCGCGACAACTCCACAGTTCTCTTTAAGGTTATCCATTTACATCACCTCGGACCTCAGCTAAAACTTCATCTATGCTCTTAAGCCCTAATTCTTGGACTGAAACCTTACCAGTTAGGACCTCATAAGCTCCTTTAACGCGCAACGCGATCTGTTCGATGAGAGGCCACGGAAGCCTTGGAGGCTCGCCTTCACCGACGTAGCCTATCTTCTTTAAAAACGCTCTAAAGAACTCCTTATCTAAACAGTACGATTCTTGTGGTTTACCGGGTTCGTAATGTTTCATGGACCAAATTCTAGCGGTATCGTGCGTTGGAGGTTCATCTATTTGTATTAGATCCCCTTTGTACCTTCCAAACTCTAGCTTAATATCGGCAAGTATGACGCCTACGTCTCTCGCCCTTTTGCTGTAGAATTCGTAAAGCTTAAAGCTAGCCTCTTCAAGTTCATTCCACTCGCTTCTACTTACCAATCCTTTAGCTAACGCCTCCTCCTTGGATATCTCTACGTCATGTCCTACTTCGCTCTTAGTGGTAGGAGTTAAAACGGGTTCAGGGAGCTCTTCGGCCATCTGTAATCCGCTAGGAAGCTTAACGCCCGATATCGCCCTAACTCCTTTAGCGTAAGCACGCCAAGCAGAACCGTAGAGATATCCCCTAACTATCCACTCTAAATCTATCCTTTTAGCCTTAACTACCTTCATGCTCCTCACATCTAACTCTTCAACTAGGTGATTTGGAAATATACGGGAGCTCTCCTTAAACCAAAACGTAGAAAGCTTATGTAGATATATTCCCTTATAGGGAATGGGGTCTTTAAAAACCACATCAAAGGCCGAAATCCTATCCGTATAGTATATTATGAGGTAATCTCCTAGATCGTAAACGTCTTTAACCTTCCCCCTCTTAGGAGGTTTTTTAGGACCGAAAATCAGGGAATTAATTACGGCATCGACGGTACTTGATGGATCAAAAGGGTCCTTCATCTTAACGATCTCTAAATTTAGGCCTTCTCGCATAAGCCTACCCTTACTATTTGTCATTAGTATGTTTAAATTGCTGGCTATTTAAGAATTGTTAACATGGTAAT
The DNA here is from genome assembly GCA_964420525.1 of uncultured Nitrososphaerales archaeon. Lineage (GTDB taxonomy): Archaea > Thermoproteota > Nitrososphaeria > Conexivisphaerales > CALBHZ01 > CALBHZ01. The sequence goes on from CAYQTV010000004.1 coordinate 10,094, forward strand.
GTTAACAAGTAGATGTTAAAACTCCTTTCTGAAACATCACACTAGGATAGCTATATGGAGTATAAGAACGCTATCTTAAGTTAATCGTACCTACCTCATTATAATCATTATGGTAAAAACGAAAAGCTTATACGCCATTGCGTCCGAAGAAAGATATCACAAGAATGGAGAAATGCCATCGGCTTTTATAATATTGAACGTGGATAAGGGAGGGGAGGTGGAGGTATTGAATGAACTCCGTTCTATACCCGAAGTAAAAGAAGCTTATAAAGTGCAAAGCGTCTACGACATCATAGCTAAGGTAGAAGCTTCAACAACCGATAAGCTAAAGGAGGTTATAACTTGGAGGATCAGAGGTTTAAAGAGGGTTAAATCCGCTTTAACCTTATTGATCATAGAATAAGACCTCTTTCCGTAATCGTTAGCGATCGTAGCTTGTAGGTTTCCAAGTTAACTTTATAGTTAATTTTACTAAAAGCTCGATGATAACGAGGTGTAAGGTTTGGACGGCCTAAGTAAAGAAGATTTGGAACGGTACGATCGACAAATCCGCATTCCTGGATTTGGAATTGAAGGACAGCTTAAATTACAGAAAGCTAAAGTCCTCGTAGCCGGTTTAGGAGGCCTGGGTTCCCCCGCATCCATCTACTTAGCGGCAGCGGGTGTTGGCAAACTCCTCTTAATTGATAAGGAGGTGGTAGAACTTAGCAACTTAAATAGACAGATACTGCACTGGGATAAAGACGTAAGCAGAAGGAAGGTAGATTCAGCAGTTGAAAAGCTTAGGCAGCTAAATCCAAATATAAGTATCGAAGGATTGGCCGTTCAGATAAACGAGGATAACATTTACGATTTCGTAAAAGAGGTAGATTTAGTAGTAGATGGAATGGATAACTTCAAAACGAGGTTTATCATTAACGAAGCGTGCGTTAAGCTGGGAAAGCCCTTCATCCATGGAGCCGTTTACGGACTTGAAGGAAGGCTAATGACGATTATACCTAGAAAGGGGCCCTGTCTTCGTTGCTTAATTCCCACAGAACCTCCTGAAGTTAAACCCTTTCCAGTTCTCGGGGCTACGCCTGCCGTTATAGCCTCCTTGCAGGTAATTGAAGCTATAAAGGTATTAACGGGCATTGGAGAGCCTCTAGTAGGGAAGCTCTTAGTTTTCGACGGTCTTCCAATGAGCTTTTACGAGGTAATCGTAAAGAGATCGCCTAAATGTCCCGTCTGTAGCGATATAAAGTAGAAATTACAAAACTAAGTGGACATTGTTAAGAGGAAGCTTAAAGCTCCTTTCTCAACTTTTCAATGAACTTTAAAACGCCAACCTTCTTTACCCTAGCAAGCTTTTTCGTCTCTTTGAAATGCATAGCGTTTTCAAATTCTCTTAAGTCCCTCAAGAGATGGCTAACTGCATCCTCGATGTTTCGCCTATAAAACCCCTCCTCTAAGAGGCATCTAGCAAAACCTACGATTCCCATAGAGTCCAGTTTATCTGCATCCCACAGGATCTTCTCCTCAACCGATTCCAACTTATCGGGATCTAAATGATGCTTCAATATGATTTTTTCAACCTTTTCTACGAACTCCTTCGGATATCCCTCTTTAATTAAAAACTTCCTCGCTAAGTGAGCCGATCTCTCTTCATGTCCTTCAACCCCTTCTGCTCTTCCTAAATCATGGAATATACAGCTAAGCCTTACGGCTTCTACATCCGCATTGTATTTTATAGCGAGCTCTGTAGCTCTACTCAATACTCTAGCTGTATGATCCCATTTGTGAGCAGGGTCTACGTCCTTCAGCAACTCCTTCGCTATGCTTATAGCTTTAGCTTCACGTAAATATCTAAGCGCTATTTTATCGATAGCAGTAATATCGACCTCTCTCAACATATCTGTATATTCCGGTTTATTCAGAATTAAGGGAACTAAAAACTCGCCTCTACTATCTCCTCCATGGCTCCCCTTTAGAGGTTCAGGTCCAAGCTCGTATCCTTTCTTCGCAATTACGACTATATCGCCAGATCTTGGATTATCCAGACGATAATTTCCTAGTTCGCCTCTGGAAATTAGCTTAAATTTGCCTTCCCTCTTCAACCTTCCTTTAACCTCTTCTAAATCTCCTTCTCTCAAATATACGTGAGCTGCTCTATGGGAAACGCAAACGATGACGTCTAAATCAATAACCTCTTTCAAATCGATGTTTTCTTCAACTTCAACTATTCCGTGATCGGAAAGCAGTATGAGAAGGTAGTCATCGTAAACCCTTTCAAGGCTTTGAACTAAGGCGTTAATACATTTATCTACTTCTTCTAAGTGATCTAGCAGCTCTTTGCTTAAGGGGCCATATATCTCGCTAATTCGATCTATACCGAGAAGGTTCACTACGGCCATAATCGGTTTCCTCTCCTCTATTAGCTCTATAGCTCTGTTAATAGCGTACACGTCTCGATCGAATAGCTCCTTCGCTTGTACCTCTTCCTTTGAAACTACAACGTCGGCTCCTTTAATTATAGGTTCTCCAATAGCGATCTTAATCCCTTCAACCTGCTCAAAAACGGTCTTAGATCTCAAATATTGATTAACATCTTCGATATCGAAATTTACGATTTTCCGATCTCTCCTATCGTAAAAGCTATTTCCAACAATTCCGTGTGAATTCGGGTAAACGCCAGTTAGTATAGATGCGTGAGCGCTGTAAGTAACGGTTGGATATACGGACCTGCACTTAAAGGTGTAAGATCCCCTCCTCCTAATTTCATCTATATGTGGAGTTCTCGCTTTCCTAAGAGCCTTTACGTTACATCCATCTAAAATTAGTACTATCACCGAGCGACGATCCATTAAAGGCTAAGCCCTCAGCGTTAGTTAAATACTTTAAAACTTAAAAAGCTTCAATTCCGCATCGCGCGCAATGAACCCCTTCATAATTTTGGGGCCTATAGGAATGGTAGTCGTAGGTCTTCTATCGATATTGACTTGGAAGCTGAAGAGAAATGTAAGGATGAAGTATTTCGTATTTGGGGGGTTGATTTGGATCGTGAGCATATTACCTAAGGTAGCTATGGATGTGGCTTTAATTTCCGCTACGATATCGAGGTGGGCTAGAGAGCTATTCTACCCTTCTCTAACCTTCTTCTTAGTGATTGGAGCTTATGCGGGATTTAGAACTGGGATATTCGAGACCTTCTTCCCTTACCTCGCTATAGCTAGGAGCGGATTAAAGAGGATAACGTTTAATGAAGCAATCGCCTTCGGTATAGGCTTCGGAGCTTTCGAAGCCATCTTAATAGCGATTCCTTTCATAATTAACATAGCAGTCTTCCTCACGAACCCCTCTATTCTACAGCTACTCCCTCCTCAACAAAGGGAATTCATCATAGCTCAGTTAAGCCTCCCTACTTGGGTCGTTTTCGCTCCTATGATAGAAAGAGCGCTTACTATTTTAATTCACGTCTTCTCGATACTACTGATACTCATATCGATAACGCATAAGAAGCCTACGTATTTAATAGCGTCCTTCTTCTACAAAAGCTCCGTAGATGCCGCTATACCGTACTTAAACTATACTTTTAATCCCTCCCTATCCCCTGTAGGGGCCTACCTCTGTGAGCTATGGGTAGCCCTTTTAGCTCTTATCGCAATAGCTGGAATACACAGGATCTCTAAATTAGGCAAAATCGAGGAGGCTAGACCTTCAGCTTAACGGGCTTATACTTCTCTAAGATTTCAATCCTAACTTCTGGAAGCTCCTCTAAGTACTTCTTCAACGCTTCATGTTGAGACTGAGATCCGTGCATAGGGATGACGAGCTTCGGCTTCAGATCCAGCACCATCTTATATGCGTTCCTAGGCGATGCTGTAGGAGAGGGCTCTCCGGTCGGTACGAAGGCGACATCCGCCGAATATCCGCTAAGAGAGGTATATCCTGAATCTCCTCCGTGAAATACCTTTAGACCATCTACATCTATAACGTAAAGCGTAATCGGCCCTACATGTACTCCTGGAATCGAGCTGACTTTTATCCCGTCAACCTCGATAGTAGCGTTTATCTTCGGCTCGAATAGCCTATCATCCGGAATTCTCCCCCTTAGGTTTTGATAAACGCTAGATTCAGCAACTATAGGACAATTGGTCTTTTCGAAGATCTCCAATGTGGTATTAACTTCAAAGTGATCGTAGTGTCCGTGAGTAAACACGAGGAGATCTAGGCGTTTTAGCTCCGCTATTTCTCCTTTACCGAGAAGATCCGCTACATCTATAGCTAAACACCTGCTAGGAGTTCTTAAAATTAAGCCTGAATAGTCCATAAGCAATACCGCGATTTCATCTTTTGCGACCTCGAATTCATAAAGCTCCTTTACCGCCTCCCTTTTACCTCCAAATAGAGGCATAGCTAAGTTAAGCTCAACATCGCTTTAATAGATTTCGGTTTCTACATATCAAAACTTAAAACCTATGACTTATTAATACCTAGTAGATTAGGAGTTAGAGAAATGGTCGCAAAGCTGAAGATCTTAAAGAGCGTAGAGCTAAGCAATCCGATACTAATTGCTGGATTCCCAGGGGCGGGAAACGTAGCCAAATTAGCGGTAGACAACATCATCTTCTCAACTAAAGCTCAGCTCTTCGCTAAGATCTACAATTACGGAGCTCCAGCTAAGGTCTTCATATTTGAAGACGGTACCTGTGAGCCTTTAAGCTTTTCAGTGTATTTTGCAAGGGGAGATAGGGATTTAGTAATAGCGACCGGTTACGCGCAACCGGAATCTCCCGAAGATCAATACGATATATCCGAAAAGATCTTAGAGTTAGGGAAATCCATGGGATGTAAACGCATTTACTCCTTTGGAGCGTATATAGTCGATAGAGAAGTAGAGGAGCCGAGGGTTTTTGGAACAGCAACTTCCACCGAGCTAGTTAGCATGCTTAAGAACAATGGAGTAATCACCATGAACGCAGGCTTTATAACCGGAATGAACGGGGTTATCTTCGCCTTAGCTCCCATCTTGAACATGGAGGGAATATGTCTACTTGGAGAGAGCTTAGGCTATTATGCAGACGGCAAAGCAGCTAAAAGGGTGTTGGAGGTATTCTCTAAGCTAACCGATATATCGATCGATTACTCATTGCTGGATAAAGTTATAGCAGAAGTAAGCAGATCCCTCGAAAGGTTGAGGAAGGAAGAAGAGAGGATGAGGGAGTACAAGAAGCCCTCTAAGTTAGGCTACATTAGCTAAACCATAAAAAATCTCAAGCGTAGATCTGACCCTTTACCTTTTCAATTCTCTCTACTATCTTCCTCCACTCCTTAAAGCCTTTCAAGTACCTATCAAATATAACGGGTAGAATAGAACGGGGAAATCTTTCACAAGCCTCCTTTACGCTTTCCAATTGTTTCTCAATTAATTCCCCTGACGCCCCTTCTTCAATATCTCTACGAACTAAGTTATATAGGATGGCTGCGTAGATAACGACTAGCTCCAACAACGCCAATACGACTCTATTAGCCATCTCCTCCCTTCTCCTCTTAGATATGGAGGTGATCGTTAGGGAACATAGCTCTATTATGGGCTCTAATATCCTGCTTTTCGCAATATCTAAACACAACTTCTTAACTTCTTCCTCTACTTCTTCCCATTTCATACAGGCCTTCTCTTTAGCAAAATTCACCAGCTTCCTCGATTCCTCCTCTAAACAACTCATCCCGTTTAGTGGATGATTTTTAAGATGTAAAAATCATTTTCGATGGTCAACCTCATTTCTCACGACGATTTGCTTATAAGGAATTACCCCTCACATTTAAGGTGTACGTTATGAACAGGCTCGTAAAGCTAAGGTTTAACGTAGTACCTGCTGAGGATATAATAATTCCCCCGTTCTCCTCCAAGGTTTCTAAGACCATCTTAATCAGGGTAATTCCGGAACTCGAAAGCCTTTTTAACGAGAAGGAGGCGGTTAAGCCTATAGTAACCTCTCCTATCTTCAGGGAAGGTAAGCCTCTAGTTAAATATAAGGATGGGGAAGATAAGCCTTTAGCCCTATTTTCAAACACACCTTATTACTTTGAAACTACATTAATAGGGGATCTAACATTTAAGCTAACTGATATACTAACTAACCTAATCGACAGAAAGGTGGAGGTATACAACGGTAAAATACGCATAGCGGACGTCCAAGTCGAAGTCAAATCGTTTGATCAATTATCGTTTCCGAGCTCAAGCTATGTCAGGTTCGACTTCCTGACTCCTATTTTGCTAACCCTTCCCCTATCTAAAGAGAAGTACGGATACGTTAGACATTTCCTCTTCCCCCATCCCTACCTAATGTTCTACAGCCTGATAATGCACTGGAATAAGTTCGCTCCTAGAGAAAACATCATTTTAGCTCCATCTAAGCTCGCGAGGTACGGTTACTACACCTTGCTCGAGGCCGATTACGATATACAGCCTAAAACCGTAATTTACGATTCGAGTAGGAAGCCTAGAGGGTTCGTAGGATGGGCTATATTTGAAAGGAAAACGAAGAAACGTAAGTACGATCTACTCATATCTAAACTACTAGATTACGCAAACTACGTAGGAATAGGAAGGTCTAGGACTATAGGCTTTGGAAAGGTGATCATAAAACCGGCTTAACTTCACTACGTTTAAAGCTATAAAATATTGAATATTGAAGAGACATAAGGTAAAGTTTTAAACCGATATACGCTAATTCTACATGAATTTGGCTATTCTGAAGGAAGTCAGAGTACGGAGGAGGGAGACCGATTTAGATAAGATCGCGTTTAAGTTCGCCGAAGCCTTAGAGAAGAACGAAATAAGGTATGCGGTAGTTGCAGGTTACGTAGCCGTAGCCTTGGGAAGGCCTAGAACTACGGACGACATAGACTTTATCGTAAAGGTCGAAGATCCTAAAATCATCTTAAGTAGCGCAGAAGATGCAGGCTTTAAGCTATTAACGAAGATCGAAAATTTAGAAAGGGATTTCCA
>CAYQTV010000005.1:0-3961 GCA_964420525.1 uncultured Nitrososphaerales archaeon
TGGGTGTGTATTCTAATTTAACGTACTCTTCAGTTAGCTCTTCTATATCCAAACCTATGTAGGGAAGCACCTCACATATTTCCTTAAAACTAAAGCCTGGAATTAGAGCTTCTAATCTGCTTTTATAAAGAGTTATTACCGGCATCTTACCTCCCTCAGCCAAGATAGCCTATTGATGTAGAATTGCCTAATATCGGCAACGTCGTAGTATAACATCGCTAGCCTTTCTAACCCCATGCCCCATGCCAATACGGGTTTATCTACTCCTAATGGCCTCACTACCTCAGGTCTGAAAATCCCCATGCCGCATAACTCAAGCCACTTACCTAGCTTCTCGGAGTAAACCATAGATTGAAGAGAAGGTTCTGTGTATGGGAAGAAGGTAGGCCAGAACTTCACCTTTTCAAATCCCAACTTCCTATAAAATAGTGTGAGATATCCCATTAGATGTCTAAGATTTAAACCTCTTCCTACGGCTATCCCCTCTACTTGATGAAATTCCGCTAAGTGTTTAGCGTCTACGTTTTCATTCCTAAACACCCTCCCTATGCTAAAGATCTTAGCATCTCTGCCCTTTAACTCGTAAAGTGCCCTTATAGTTACAGCCGTTGTATGAGTTCTTAGAACGCATAACTTAGCTTTATCTACCGACCATTCATACCCCCAACCTCTAGAGCCGGTATCCCCTCCATTCTCATGAACTCTTTTAACCCTTTCCACCAAATCCGATTTTGGAAGTTTAGCTGTAAATCCATGGAGGTAAAAGGTATCTTGCATATCCCTAGCTGGATGATCCTGGGGTGTGAATAAGGCGTCAAAGTTCCAGAAAGCGGGTTGTATTAAAGGTCCCTTTACTTCTTCAAACCCTAAAGAGACGAATATTTCTCTTACGATTTTAATAAACTCGACTAATGGGTGTTTCTTAGCAGGATAGATGGAAGGTGTTGGAGCACTTATATCTATAACTGCAAACTTTAATTTCTTCCAATTGTTATTTATGAGGTGTTCTGGCCTTAATTGAGTTACTTCCTCGACGATGGGCATAGATTCTATTACGGATCTCCATTTATCTACGATTCCTACAAATATCTCAGAACTTTCTATTACGTTTATGTAATTGGGTCTCCTCATTAACTCCCTTACTATCTTTAACTCTTTTTCGGAAAGGAAACGCTCCTCTAAAGGTCCAGAGCTTAACTTTCTAATAACCTTCTCCTCTTCCGTTTCATGAGGTTTTAAGAGGGGTAGAAGGTATAGCGAATCATTTCTGACCAACTTTACCCATTTTCTTCTTATAGCTCTTCCAATAGCGGCATTAAATTCCTTTTCACTCATCTCGAGTTTAGTCCTTATTTCGTTAATTTCAGATTTACCTAGGTCGGATAACGTCCTAGCTAGCCTAGCTTCTGGAAGACCGTACTCCACAACCTTCTTTCCCTCTTCTCCTAATGCATAATAGCGCTTCCTCTTTTCCTCGACATAAACTAGCCCTTTATTCCTTAACCATTCTAAGGCCCTCCTAGCCTGATCAATTACGAGGTTTGCTTCTTTTGCTACGTCTTCTAGTTTAGCCTTATCCTTACTCAAAAGCGCCTTTAGGAACCTCTTCTCTATGGGATGTAAAGATATGTTAAGCATTCGTATTACGAGGTAAGCTCATGAAACTAAAAAGGTTTTCTTCTTACTAGCTCCGCTCCCTTTTCTAATAGCCCAATAGCCAAATCTATGTTTTTTTCCCTTTTTATCTGATGTTCCTTTAAGAATTTCACTACTATCTCGGAGATTTCCTTCTTACAATCTCCACATATTCTCATTCCACTTACACATTCCTCATATACCCTTTCAACTAGCTTATCATCATCAACAAAGTGATACAGGTAAAGCTCGTATACCGAACATTTCCAAGGTTCTCCTCCTAACTCCTTTTGCTCTTTAACAGTAGCTCTGCCTCCTGTGAAGGCATTCATTATCTTCTTTACCACTTCGTCTAGATCATCTGATAAGGTAATCATACTATACGGGTCTCTCTTCGACATTTTGTAATCTCCTTTTAAAGATCTAACTAGCTTATGATATACAGAAGAGGGCTCAATGAACTTGAAGTCTCTTCTATGTTTAGAAGCTATATCTCTTGTTAACCGTATATGAGGATCTTGATCTGCACCAACGGGTACCAGAACGGGTTTAGGACCTCCAAATATCTTGGTCTGAGGAACAAGGATATCGCCGGCCTGAATTAAGGCTGAAAAGTAAAGGCCTGGAGGCCTTTTTCCATAAATCGCCTCTAGCATACTCATCGTAACATCTCTAGAGAAGATAAAAGCGAGGTCCTGGACTGCGAGCGCATCCGATTGTTTATATACGATTGCTCTGTTCGGATCAAGCCCTAAGGTAATTATATCGGCTACGTTGATTATAGCCGTCTCAGAGCTCTCCTTCAGTGGAATCCCATTATCTGCATATGCCTCAAGATCAGCTATAGAATAAAAGACGTAGGCTTTATTGCTTATACGTTGAAAGTAAATCATTTGTTCGGCCGTAATCTTGCTTCCTAGATGGAAGACGCCCGTAGGCTTTATACCCGACATGATAGCGACTTCTTCTCCCTTAAGAGCTGCGTTGAGAAATACATCTAGATCTCTATGACCAAAAACTATTTTCCTCCTAATGTACTTATTATCTCTCAGCGTATTTCTCAGATCCTCGCTTACAGAACTTACACCAAACTCCTTACATAATCGATCGTAATCCTTTATGTCGCTTACTCCCCAAGGATCGATCTTCAAATTTTTCCCTCCCCTCTTAGTTCTTCTCTATTAAAGCTTTTTATTACCCTTCCTAACTGATCTATCTCTCCTCTTCTTATTCTAGTAGACGATATAGGCAGACCATCTTCGGCTAAAACAAACGGGACTATGTAAAGATCGAGGTGGTTAAGTTTTTTTCTTTCCCTTATTTCACAAGCTTCCAACCCTCTAGTTAAGGTTTCAGGACTTACTACTAAGGCTATGATTTCGTTGTCCTCTGTAATAGGACCAAAGGGATCGTTTAATGGAATTATGCTGAAACTCTTACCCGGATATTTCTTCTCGACATACTCCCTTATTCTCTTTATTCTAAGTTCGAAGGGCTCGATATCGGTCTTTCCCAGCTTTTTAGCAAAGCTATCGGTCGTAACTCCTATAATTACGTGATGACGTTCCTTAAATGCCCTATCTATGAGCTTCATATGTCCCTTATGGAAATGATCAAATGTTCCTCCTAAAGCGATCTTTTTCAAATTTTTCTACAAAAAGATAATAATAAGATATATTTTTATGCTTTTTCGTAGAATGAGCCCTGAAGAGGCGTACGTTAAAGCTGGCAAGATAGCTAGAGAGGTTATTGAAAGAGGAGTTAAACGGATTGAGGAAGAAGCGTATATTCTAGAGATATGTGAGAAAGTAGAGGATGATATAATGAGATTTGGGGGTAAACCAGCCTTTCCTTGTAACGTTTCTCAAAATGAAGAAGCGGCTCATTACACGGCTGCTCCGTTTGATAAGAAGAGGATAGAGAGCGGAGCGTTGGTAAAGCTGGATATAGGAGTTCATGTAGAGGGCTTCATCGCAGACGTAGCAGTTACAATAGGATTAAGTAAGAGGTGGGACAACTTAGTAAATGCGGCTAAAGAGACGCTGAAATACGCTCTTATGAGAATAGAGCCTGGTTTAAGTTTTTCAACATTTGGAGGATATGTTGAAGACAAGGCTAGATCGTTAGGCTATATTACAATAGAAAATCTTGCGGGACACCGATTAGGTCCTTACACACTACATGCTGGAGAATCCGTACCTAATAGAAGAACTTTGACTTCCTTATCTTTTAAAATAAAAGAGGCTTACGCGATAGAACCCTTTATAGTAGAGTTAGGCGCTGATGCTATGGTTATTGGGAAGGGCAGAAGTAATATCTATAGGTT
>CAYQTV010000005.1:3971-15954 GCA_964420525.1 uncultured Nitrososphaerales archaeon
ATAGGTTATCGAGCCTCAAGAAAATTAAAGATAGGAAGTTGGGGAAAATGGCGCTTGAGTTATGGAGTAAGTATAAAGGGCTCCCCTTTGCTTCTAGATGGATAGTTAAAGAATACGGGGAAAATGGACTAAAAATTCTAGATCAGCTAGTTAAGAAGGGAGTCGTTCATAGTTACCCGGTCTTAGTGGAGGCAAGCAATGCTCCAGTCGCTCAATTTGAACACACGATTTTGATAAAGGAGGATCGGATTATTGTAACTACGGCTTAAACGATTCGGCGTATATTAACTTGATGTACATAGAGATATTACATTTAGGACATTTTCCACTTTGTTTTAAAACGTAATCTCCTTGCTGAAATTTCCTTTTATTTTTAAGTCCACACTTAGGACATTCTTCGATTGAGACGATGTTTTCCCTTCTTTCTAGTTCTTCCATGATCGAATCCACCTACTGCGATATTCCTAGCGTATTGCCAACTCCTATTATTATCGCTTTTCCCCCATAGGGTACTTTGTTCTCCACTATCCTAAGTACAGCTTCCTTTACTTCATCAACGGATTCAGCTATTTCCTTTTTCATTACCGATATCGCCTCTATTATTGATTCCTTAATTATAACGGCATAAAGAGGAATTCCGTATTTATGTGCTATTTCTTCAATCTTAAACTTCTCAACTCCTAAACCACCTATAGCAGCTCCTACTCCCTCAGCAATTTCTCCCGTCTTTTCTCCCTCTAGCTTAAGAGCTGCATCTATCATTATTATTGTCGAAGCATCAGAATAGTGGCCGTTTAGTAAATTTATCAATGCTTCATCTACTTTACCAACGGAACCTTGAGGTCCTTCGGCTTTAACTAAGGCCAACTTTCTACCTTTATATTCAAGCTCAGCCATTACCGTCTCTCTCGCTATTTTTACCTTCTTTGCATCTTTCATTAAGTGTGAGACAACTAAAGGACCTACACCATCGCCTAATGGTTGACCTTCTTCGAGAGCTCTCATGGCTGAAACTAACGCTTCAGCTTGTCTTAATAGCGTAGGTAGTATCATTTGGAGCTGAGCTAGAATGTAGACATTAGACGACTTCTTACCTAAAATGTAAAAGTGTCTCACGACCTTGTAAATGAAGTTTAGGGCAGCTGCAACCTCTACCATATTTAAAGCGCAGCTTCTTTCTATTTCGGTAGAATCTCTAGGAAGCAGCCTCGCTACCTCCTCTTTTAACTGTATATCTTGCGTAGTAAGTACGTGATCGAGCTTTTTAACAATCCCTACTGGATCCAAGTCGACGGGCAAAATAGTTACAAACTCTATCAATTCTTCAAACCTAGCCCTTCCCTCAGCAGTAGTCCCCTTTTTTTGTACGTAATTTAACATCGTTACCCTCGCCTTATCCCTAAACATTTTCAACTTATTCAGATACCTAGATACTTCACCTAAGATCGTCCATGCCTGTATTTTTTGCCCATAAACTATTAAGATAATAAAGGGTATCCATATTATGATTAGTTGAAGTATAGGAGGGAACTGATTATCGCCAAAGGGAAGCCATAGAAGCCCCATTACCATTCCGCCTTTTAAAAAATCCTCATAATAAAGGTTTTGGAAGGGCGCCGGCACCGCTGCTTCGCGAGGGCTCCCGCACCTCACTAACACAGCGGCGACGACGGGTTTCACTTCCGGGTTCGGAATGAGACCGGGTGGGCCCCCGTCGCTATGGCCGGCTATCCTAAACCCTACATGACCTCTATTTAATCTTTTAGTTACCGTCTCATATCTATGCGTAAGGTTTTTGAATGAATTCCTATATAGAGGTAGTAGCTGATGGGGGCGTCGTCTAGCAAGGCAGGACGGCAGGCTCCAGAAGGTTCAACGGGTTCGCTGACTAAAGGATGATGTACTTCTGGAGCACCTGGAGGAACCTGTTGGTCGTGGGTTCAAATCCCACCGCCCCCATCACATTTTTAATTTATGCGGGTTTCTAGCAGTTCAGCTCCTTAATAGCTCTCGCTATAGCTGGCGCTACACTAACCTTCGTCGTAGGATTTGGTACGGTATCTGAACTCACTACTGCCTTTACGTCCATCCTTAAAATCTTCATTAATGCGTTATTTACAAATAATCCATGCGTACAAGCGATGGTTATCGACCTTACATCCATCTTCCTTAACAACTTTATTGCTTCAATCATGGTTCCTCCGGTACTTATTATATCATCTACTAAAAGGACATCCCTTCCCTTTAAATCAAGAGGTTTATTGATAGTAACCTCAACCTCAGAAGGGCTTATTCTCCTCTTAGTTAAAGCCCCATAATCGCTCGCATTTATCGCTTCAGCAGCTAATTTCGCCCATCCCTCAGACTCCGCATCTGGTCCTATAACGATGACGTCTTCTCCTACTAGACCTTGACTCCTAACAAAAGAAGAAAGATACGGCATTGCGCTAACATCTATTACCTTGCCGCCAAATATTCGCTCAAAGTTAATTACCCGATGTCTATGAGCATCTACTGTAATTAACGTTTTTATACCAACTCCCTTTAGCAGCTTAGTAACGGTGACGAGACTGATAGCTTCTCCGGGTTTAAACCTTTCATCTTGCCTTGCATATGGAAAGTAGGCAAAGACAAGTGAAACCTGCTTCGATCCTAGATCGTTTAGCGCATCGGCAATTAGCAGGGTTTCTATCAAATATTCATCTGGCTTTAACGCTCCTGATTGAACGATTATTGCGTGTTTATCAGCGACGTCGCAGTTTATCCTTACGTACTTTTCTCCATCCGGAAATTTTTTTATTTCCATATCTGCTAGAGGAATATCCAACTCTTGCGCTACTCTGTAAGCTAAAAGGCTATTTGAAGAACCTGGAATTACTATCTTTTCAGACATCTCCCCTATAAGTTCGCACGTTTCAAAATATATGTGTATTGTTCTATCCTCTGCTTAACTTATGGTCTTTCTTCGCCTTTCTAATAGCTTCAATTAAATCCTCCACCTCTCCTTCAATCTTAAACTCATTAACTATTTCACTAACTATTATACCTTCTATTACTTTAGCTCCTGTTCCATACATGCTTTCTAATCCTCTCATAAATTCTTCAGGTTTGTCCGGTATCCTGTCTCTTTTTAAATTGAAGCTGTACTCTAGATGCCAATAGATCACCTGCTTTACTACCTCTCCTAAATGATTTAATCCTTTATCAATACACTTTAAAATTCTTCTCTTGAACTCATTCATCTTCCATCACCTAAACGATGGGAGTTATCTTTACCTGAGGATATCCTCTTGAGTAATCGTAGCCTATGTGGTAGACCATTTGTGATGCTGGTTTTATAGTATACGAGACTAGAGCGCCTTCAACTAATTCGAGTTTACAGTGAACATCGCTGAGAGCAGAAAGCTCATTTAAGCCTTTTACCGCGTGTCTTGCTACTATGATTAGAAGATCTCTATCGTACCTCACCCTCCTGCTCAAATTTAAGAAGAATCTTATCGTTGCTTCAGCTCCGTGTATAATTTCTAATATATCAACGCCTATAAAATACGCACAGGGGTTTCCATTTTTTAAGCTCTTTACCTCCCTACAGATAATGTTAAAGTTTTTACTGATCGATTTAGTATCTAGTTTAAAAGAACAAGGATCTTCGTATTTCTCATAGCTTCCAACCCTTAATCTTCTTTCTAATTGATTTTTTGGTAAGTATTCAATAAGATGATCCTTTACAACATGAGGTGGCATGCTTCCGGAGGGAATAACTAAAACACATCCATCTTGTGATGTGAAGTTAAGCTGCATTATATCTAGTAAAACATGGTAATGGCGTAGACTTACGCCTCTTCCCATTTCAAGGAGAACGACGGAGCCCTTTGGAACTCTTCCTATTAAACGATCTAAGTCCTCACTTCCCAAGGAGTAATGCATCTCTGTGTGCTTTATAGGTTTAAAAGGCTTAGCTTTAACCTCCCTTGGTTTTCCAGTTTCTATTGTTTGAAGAACTGTGAATCTTCCTTCATGAAGAGTAAAGAGATTTCTTTTTTGAGGTATGGCAATACCTCTTAACTTATTCCATTCTATACGTCTTATTCTCCTTCCTTCAATTTCTTCGTCTTTTAAAGTAATTACAGCATCTACTAAATAATCGGTGGTGGTGAGATGAGGTTCCTCGCTTATAAACAATAACTTTGCCTTATTCGATTCGGCTATGGCTACTAATGTCTTTTCGGCTCTTAGCCTTTCCCTCAGATCTAGCTCTTTAGCCAATGCATCCCAGCTATCTAGAATTATTAGAGGATTGCTCAGTTTAATGATTTCTTCCAATATGCATTTTACAATTTCCTCTGTCCTTCCAAACCTAAGATCCTTAAACCTAGCCAGGCTTTCGACCTTTTTTGGTTTAGGAAAGGCTTCTATTAACTTTCCTCTTCTCATAAGCTCTTTTACGTATGGATATTGGCGTTCTAATTTCTCTTCAGTAACCCTAGTTGAAACATAAATTCCCCTTCCATGTATACGTAGTAGCTCTAAAGCAAGCGTCGTTTTTCCAGTGCCTGGAGGACCTTTAACTAAGATGGCCGTAATGCTTGAGCTTAATAGATCTTCAAACCCCCCCTCCATGCATCAATCATTGAATATGTTAATAGACTCTTATAAACCTTAAAATTCTGTAAATTTTACCTGTTTTTAATTAAAAATCTATAAAAGGTTTAATTTATAGGGTTTTAACGTATGAGAAGTGTGAGGAAAATCCGAGAGAAGATTTGTAAAACTTAATAAGGACCTCGTTAACTTCTGTAGGAATGGGCTAACGCTTACAGGGGCTGTGGGCTAGCCTGGTCTAGGCTGCCAGCCTTGGGCGCTGGTGATCGCCGGTTCAAATCCGGCCAGCCCCATCACTTTAATTGAGATTAGGGAACATAACTCTTTTAAGGGAAGCCATTTGTAAAGAATTCTAATCTATACGGGTGATAGCTTGAGCCTCTCCCAAATAAGGAGGGTTAAGACTATATTTTCGGTAATAGCCTCCCCAAGTAGATTAGAAATTTTAAAAATATTGAACTCTAAGGGAAGCATGAGTTACTCAGAGTTAAAACAACAGGCCGGGTTTAGATCGAAAAAGGAATCGGGAAAATTCGCTTATCATCTTAGGAAGTTACTCAAACAGAACTTAATCGTACAAAATAAAGCAGAAAGGAAATATATGCTAACTTCTCTAGGTAGATTAGTTCTTACAGCAGCAAAACAAATAGAGGAGCAGGCTTTAATAGAAAGTGGAAGGCTTTATGTAAGAACTTCAAGTCAGAAAATGGAGGAATTCGATCCATCTAAAATCACACAATCTCTAGTTAAAGAAGCTGGCGTTCCCTTAGAAATAGCTCAGAGGATAGCGAGCGAGGCTGAATCGAGGATTTATAAGTTTCAAGCATCTTTCCTAACCGCCCCCCTTATTAGGGAGCTAGTAAACTCGATCTTAATAGAGCAAGGCCAAGAACACTATTGGAGGATGTTAACTAGGGTAGGGATGCCCGTTTACGACGTAAAGGAAATATTGGAGAAGGTTGGAACGAGTCAAAAAAGCCAAGAGGATGTTATATATTATACAGCTGGCAAGGTTTTTTCAGAATATCTCATACAATCTAGATTACCTCCGGATGTCGCCGATGCCCATCTAAATGGAGAAATGCACATACCGTGGATTTCGAGCTGGGAATTAAAACCTGAAGTGGTTATCGTAGATATGGAAGCTTTTAGCGATTTCGATTTAGGTTTGAAACTTCCTAACTTACCTAGAGATGGGCTAGGGTTCATTTACAAGTTAGTTTACGCACTCTCTAGGGAGGTTTCAAATGAAATTTACTTGAGAAATGCTTTAGAGTTCTTAGGAGATAAGGAAGAATTTCTAAGCTTTCTCAGAACACTATCCTTATCCTTACCCGGATATTACGAGTCTCCTAGAATTACGCTTGAGCTTGACTATATAGATGAAAAGATAATAGATGCATTCCTGAGTTTTTCCAACGAAACTCCTGTTCCTAAAATTTCACTAGCTATTCCTAAAGAGGAGGAAGAAGTTAAGCAGGTGATAGAGAGTGTTAACCCCGTTTTATTGGCATCTGGAACGAAAGTTACATTAGGAGGACTTTTCTACGATGAGAGAAAACCATTAAATGTAATACTGTATGGGGTTTCCATCAACCTCCCTAGAATAGCTATGGATTCTCATGGAGACGAGGTATATTTTAGAGCGAAAATAGCAATGTTCTTAGATACGATAATTAATGCTCTAACTTATAGAGTTAAAGCTATAAATTCGCATATAAAAGGAGGGCTTTTGCCTGGAATACGTGCATTGTTAGAAAGAGAACCTATTGATTACATTAGAATGATAATAAACATGACTGGATTGGATGAAGCTATATCCTTATTACAACCTTCATCTAAAGAAAGGCTTGATTATAAGAAGAAAGCCATCGATACTACAAAAGAGCAAATCGTAGAAAGGTTTGATGGTCCTGCCTTCATTTCATTGATCCCTGATGATGGCGGTAAAAGGTTAGCGAATTTAGATTTAGAAAAGAGAGGAAAGGGGAGAATGAAATCCGTTTTTAAAGAAGGATATTCTCAGGGATATAAAATCACCACAAATACACCTAAAGAAATAATTAATGAAATCATTCAATTAATTAATTCATTAGATGGAGGCATATATGTAGAAGTATGGACCGATGCAGAAGGGTTAGCATCCATTACCCCTAAGGTAGAACCATTGCCATACTATAAGTTGATGGCAAGGGTGGGCGTTTGCGCGAAGTGCGGATGGGCTAACCCTCTACATATCAAGAAATGTAAGAGATGTGGAGGAACGCTTATGCCTACGCACTAACGCAAACGCTCCATCCACAGATAGGGCATGTTGCACACCCTTCTTTGTAAACTAGAGGCGTACCACAAGATGGACATCTATCCATAGACGATTCTCTTTGTTCCCTAGGAACGGTCGTTCTGAATGTGAGTAGACTATTCTCCGAAGAAGCCGTTTTAAGAACTTGGGTGGGAAGCGATTTATCTCGGTAAATCGTTACGTCCTTACATCCTAGCTGATACGCTAGGAGATACACCCGCTTAACATCTTCCACTGTAGCGGTTGATGGAAGGTTTATCGTTTTTGAGATCGAGCTATCTACCCACTTTTGGAAAGCGGCTAAGGCTTTAACATGATCTTCTGGTGATATATCTAGGGCTGTTACGAATACCCTTTTTAGCTTATCCGGGATGTATGGGATTTGTTGTATGCTTCCCCTATTATGTACTACATCTTGTAATAAGTCGATGTCGTACAATCCCTCCCTCCTCATAACTTTCTCAAATACAGGATCTACATATTGGAAGCTTCCTATAGTAACGCTCTTTTCATATACAAGGGCGAAGACTGGCTCTATGCCGCTGCTACACCCTGCTATCATGGAAATACTTCCAGTCGGAGCTATTACGGTTGTATACGCATTTCTAATCCCCTTCTCCTTTATCCTCTTAGCTAAAGTTTCCCAATCTAAGCGCCATTCCTCCCTTCTATAGAACCCGGCAAAAGGTAGATCGCCTCTCTTATACCTACTCTTATCAAATAACGGGAAACTCCCTCTCTTTTCAGCAAGCTCAACTGATGCTTCCTTAGAATAATAATTAATGAATTCCATTAATCTTTCCATGAACTCCAATCCCTCTTTACTGTTGTACGGTATTTGTAGCTCAAATAGTAGATCTGCTAAACCCATTATTCCTAAACCTATTTTTCGAGTTTTAAGTGTCATCTTCTCGATTTCCTTTAACGGGTACTTGTTAATATCTACTATATTATCTAGGAACCTTACCGCTACCTTAACAGCCCTTTTGAGCTCCTCCCAGTCAAAGTATACCGAACCGTCCTCTTTCTCTTTAACGAACGCCCATACGTTAATGCTTCCTAAGTTACAAGATTCATAAGGATAGAGTAGGACTTCACCACATGGATTAGTTGACACTATGGGCCCCATTGCCTCATATAGAGGGTTAAATTCGTTAACCTTATCCTCAAATATCACACCTGGCTCCGCACTTTCCCATGCTTGATATGCTATCATATCGAAAAGTTGTCTAGGATTTACGTACTTAACGGGTTTTTTGGTTCTTGGATTTATTAATGGATAGGGCTTGTTCTCCCTATAGTATTCCCAGAAGTCCTTATGTATTAATACTGAAATATTGAAGTTCCTTAACGCTCTATTGCCTTCTTTTGCTTTAATGAACTTCTCTATATCTGGATGGCTTATATTCAATATTCCCATATTTGCTCCTCTTCTTATTCCTCCTTGTTTTATCACCTCAGTCATAGTATCAAATAACCTCATGAAACTTACCGGTCCGGAAGCTATACCGCTTGTAGTTCTAACGAAGTCTCCTTCAGGTCTTAGTTTTGAAAAGTTGTAACCCACCCCTCCTCCTGCTTTAAATATTAAGGCCGCGTTCTTCAATGTATCCATAATGCTCTCAAGGGAATCCTCTATGTCGAGGACAAAACATGCAGAGCCCATACCTAGATAATTTCCGAAGTTAGCGAGAGCTGGCGTATTAGGTAAGAACTTCTTAGAGACCATTAAGTTGTAAAACTCGTCAATTTCCTTCTCATAAGATGAAAACTCTCCTTCTCTAAGCCTTCTAAAGAACTCGGACCAAGATAATTTCATTTTTCCTTCATGATTCATCCTATCATATAGTCTTTTCAGCGCTTCGAGATGAAACTCATTTAGCTTGTACTTTCCGATTTGTACCTTATTAGCGAATTCTTTAGGATTAAACTCTTCATCTGGAAACCTTTTACAGTTTCCTTCTTTGCTGTATATCTTCTCATCATATAAGACGGAGGGCAGAGCTACATGGACAGCAACTCTAGTAAATAGGTCTTTTGGAGATTCTATCAGTCTTCCCTTCTCATCTTTTCTTAGATACCTCGCTTTTAGAACTCTGAGCGCGTTTAAATCGAAAGCCTTATCTACTTCATCAATCTTCTCCTTCTCTAGTATTTTCTTCTTCTCCTCTCTTATCTCCGTCCTCTTTTGCCTGTATAGTATGTAGGCTTTTGCGGTTCTTGCTCTTCCACTCTCTATTAATACTCGTTCTACTATATCTTGAATCTCTTCAACAGTCGGTATCTTATCTACGAACTTTTCCTCAAGTATACTCACTACCCTATTCGATAATTCTTCCGCTATTTTCCTATCACGACCTCCAACCGCTCTTTCAGCCTTCCATATTGCTTCAGTAATCTTATTTTGATTAAATGGTACTATCCTTCCATCTCTCTTTCTTACGAACTTTATCTTCCCGCTAGATGACATAATTTTATTGCCCTAATTTCTTAATTAAGCGATGTCATATATATTTTTGTCAAGATTTTTTTACAAAATGGTTGTTTAAGACCTTATGAGAAGAAGTCCTTAACCTATCTCCCGTTCTGTATCTGATGTATAAAAAATTTTGACAAAGTTAATTTTTAGTTTAAGTTTGAAGTCGCATAATCGCTAACGCTATGTCTCCATTGGCCTCCTTTAAGGCGGCAATAGCCCTTTCTCTATCTACTCCAGTTTGAGACATTACGAGTAGAACATCTTCCTCTTTGAACAAGGGCTCTTCTAATTTCCTCTCCTCTATCTCTCCACCAGATATCTGGAAAATCCTTAAGCCCTTTGCTTGGAGCTCGAAAACGGAAGGAGATTTAACTACTATTTCCTTGTCCCTTGTTTTTATGATAACCTCTTCTGCTCCTCTTATTTCTTTCATGTTCACTCCCATTCTTTCCAACATTCTCCTCGCTTGCCTACTATCAAACATATCGACTTAATCATACATTCTTGACGTTTTTAAGCCTTCCCTAACCTTTACTGCTACACCTTTCTTCAACTCAGCCATCATTCTACTTGATATTACACTTTGACCTACCGCGATTACCCTTTCCTTTCTATCCAGAACGGCTACATCTAACTTAGGCTTTATAAGCTCCCCATACTTAACGATGTGTTTAACGAAAACGCTTCTTCCCTCCGATACGGGACCTGCCGCCTCATCGGATACCGTTACACAATATCCCTTTTTAAATCCCTCAGATCTTGCGAGAAGTGCAGCGCCTAAGACCGTTAATGCTAAACTTCCGTTTTCTCTAATGGTAGCAAGTAAACCTTCTTTACTATACACGTATTTTATCCTTCCGGTTCGTTTAGAAAGATCGAATGTAAGTTCTTCAAGAGGCCAGAAGTGTGCGGTTCCTGACCCATATATGTAGTCTAGATGTAATGCTATCTTCCTTTGCATCCAGTTCAACACTTAAAAGCTTATACTTCAACTTTATTAACCTTAGGAGGAAAGTTTAAAATTCCCACCCCTTTATTTAAGTCTAAGTTGAAATGTGAGCTTTGTGGAAGAAATATTACAGGAAAAATCCACACCGTCGAGATCGAGGGTGCTATACTAAGGGTATGTGATAAATGTTCAAAGCTTGGGAAAAGCGTGACTTATGAGAAAAAGCCAGTAATTGCAAGAACTGGATTTAATTTTGGAGTAAAGGGCGAGGGTTTAGATGAGCTATACATAAGAGAGGACTACTATAAGGTTATTAAGGAAGCCAGAGAGCGATTAGGGCTAACACAGGAGGAACTGGGAAGAAAGTTAGGTGAAAAATCCTCAGTAATAAGCAAATTGGAAACAGGAAAGTTGAAGCCAAGCATCCCTTTGGCTAGGAAAATCGAGCATGTACTTAAAGTTAAAATTATAGAAGAAGAGGAAGGAATATAGAAAAATGGTTTGTAAGACAGCGATTTTAGTAACGTACAAGGAGGAAGATACAATTGAGGAATCTCTAGGGCTAGCTGAGGCAGCCGATTACAAGGTAGTGGAGATAATAACGGTGAAGAGGTTAGGATTGGGAAAATATGGCATAGGGAAGGGAAAGGTCGAAGAAGTTAAGAGGAGAGCTGAGGAGTTAGGCGTTGATTGTATTATTGTAGATGAGAAGTTAAAAGTTACTCAATGTTATAATCTTTTGAGATTTATCGGTAAAGATGTAATAGATCGTGAAAAGCTGATATTGGAGATCTTCGGAAAACGAGCCTCCACACCTGAAGCTAAATTACAGGTAAAGCTAGCCGAACTAATTTACGAGCTCCCCAGAGTAAAGGAAATGGTTAGGAGAGTGAGGATGGGAGAACAGCCTGGAATGCATGGATATGGTAGATATGAAGCAGAGAAGTACATTAGGAGCATAAATAGACAGATACACAACTTAATGGAAAAATTGAAAAAAGTGAGCATGAGGAGAGAGCTACAAAGGAAGAAGAGGAGAGAGCTTAATGCACCATTTATATCTTTAGCTGGATATACCGGTGCGGGAAAAACCACACTATTCAATCTCTTGACGAATGAAGATGGTAAGGTTACCGGTAAGCCCTTTACGACCCTCTCAACAACAGTTAGGAAGTACGCCTATAGGGATCTGGAGTTCTTTATATCGGATACAGTAGGTTTTATAGATCGTCTTCCTCATTATTTGATTGAGGCTTTTAAATCGACATTAGAAGAGCTTAAATTTGCTGATGTAGTCTTGCTATTAGTAGATTGTAGTGTTCATGAAAGAGAATTCAAGAGAAGGTTGAAAGCGAGTATGGATGTTTTGGCCGAGCTCGCTGTAGATCCTTCGAAAACTATCGTTGTTTTAAATAAGATAGACCTAATTGGTAAAGAGGAAGTGGAAAGAAAACGTGAGTTGATTCCTGAGGATGTAGAATGTATTGCTATATCCGCTAAAACGGGCGAAGGTGTTGAAGATTTAAAGAGAATGATTTACGAAAAGGTAACTAAAGCGAAGAAGCTAGAGCTAACCGTTGAGGAAGAGAAGGCGAAGAAGCTTATTAAGGTAGCGGAGTGGATGAGGCCGGTAGTTAAGATAGTAGAAAGA
>CAYQTV010000006.1:0-2415 GCA_964420525.1 uncultured Nitrososphaerales archaeon
ACTTCAAACCGATTAAAGACTCTAAAATGTGCCTTCTTTCATTTGGATTAAACTCGGCGATTCTAGTAATTGTCCCTTGAGGAACTATGTTAAGACCATTGTAGCTTATTCTTGCAGCCTCTAGTATCTCGATTATCGTGGATCTTAGAACCTTTTTGTGATTCAGATAAAAGGTACTTTCTCCGTTTTCCCTTATCTCCCTAGTTATATACACGGTATCGCTATCTACCGGTATCGCCTTATCGCTGTTATCCAAGACCAAGGTAACTCTAGCAGAGCTCACCCTCTCTTTATCAAATATCAGTTTGGACATCTTGGGTTGTCTGAGCTCCTTAGGACTGTTTTCTCCTAATGCGAACCTAATAGCATCCAATATGTTAGATTTACCGCTTCCATTCATTCCGGTTATAACGTTTAAATTAGGGCAAAAAGTGATCGATACCGTCCTGTTGGGAAATGATTTAAATCCTCTTATATCCACTTTCTTTATGTACACCATAGCTTTAGCTTAAACCTAGTATTTTCTCAAGTAAATACTATTATATTTTGCTTAATTATAAGGTTTGTATGGGTGTTTAAATCAATGGGTCTAAAATCTTTAATCTATGAGAGGAGGGTGAAGTTATTGAATTTAGCATGTAAAAAAGGATATGATGCTATCCTCGTTTCATCTCCTCAAAACATCTTTTACTTAACTAACTATTGGGGCGAAGGGTATCTACTTATCGATTTTTCGAGAACGTCTTTAATCGTGCCTAAACTGGAATATGAAAGAGCAAAAACCGAAGCTATAGATGTTGACATCGTTAAAGCTGAAAGGGGAAGCGCGATGCTGGAGAACATTAGGAAGCTCGCTATGGGCTACAAGCTCTGTACAGACAACCTACCTACTAATACCTTTATCTCCCTTTCAAGCCTCTTATCCAATAGAATTTCTTTAGAACTTGAAATTTTTGAAAAGGTTAGAATGATTAAAGACGATCGAGAGATTTCAATATTAATTAAAGGAGGCGAAATTATGGACAAGCTTTTCACGTATGTACTAGAGATCCTTAAGCCAGGCATAACTGAACGAGCGCTAGCGGCGTACATAGTAAGTGAGATGATGAAATTGAAATCTGATCCAGTAATACATTATCAAACTAGCCTTAGCCCGGTAATCGTAGCGTCTGGCCCTAACTCATCCTTACCTCATGCTACCGTAACAGATAGAGTAATAGAAAGGGGAGATTTCGTACTTGTGGACATAGTTCTAAGGTACAATGGGTATGTAGTAGATGCTACCCGTACGTTTCACGTAGGAAAAGTAGATAGTAGAAAGCTTAAACATTATGAGGCCGTTCTAAATGCACAGCTTAAAGGCGTGAAGTACGCAATACCCGGTAAGAGAGCCGGAGAGGTAGACGAAATTGTCCGCAAGTATTTAGAAGATAGCGGCCTATCGGATTTCTTCATACACAGTACGGGACACGGCATAGGCTTAGACGTACACGAACCTCCTTGGATTAGGCCAAACGAGAACATTTCACTTGAAAAGGGAATGGCAATTACCATAGAGCCCGGAATCTATATGCCTAATAGATATGGCATTAGGATTGAGGATTCGATCATTGTATCTAACCCACCTTTAATTCTTACAAGATTTACAAAAATGTTAACAGAGGTTTAAAAGGGAAGCTTTAAGTCAGTCTAATTATAATCCTCCATATGCCCAAGTATATCTTCATTACCGGAGGCGTTTTATCGGGCTTAGGGAAAGGAAGCCTTACGGCTTCAATAGCCAAATTATTACAGCTTTCAAATAAGAAGGTAAGTTGTATGAAAATAGATCCTTATCTAAATGTAGATGCTGGCACCATGAACCCTTTAGTTCACGGTGAAGTTTTCGTTACGGAAGATGGCGGAGAATGTGATATGGATATTGGAACGTATGAGAGGTTCTTAAATATAACCTTAACGAAGGACCATAACTTAACTACCGGTCAGGTTTACTTATCGGTAATTAAGGCGGAAAGAAGGGGAGATTATTTAGGTAAGTGCGTTCAAATAATACCCCATATTACCGATGAAATAAAATCGAGAATTAGAGAGCTAGGGAAGGACGAAGATATATTATTAGTTGAATGTGGAGGAACTGTTGGAGATATAGAGGGACTTCCATTTTTAGAAGCGTTTAGGCAGATGAAGTTGGAAGAGGGAGAAGAAAACGTCTTCTTTATCCATTTAACCCTAGCTCCCGTATTAAAACCTAGTAATGAGATAAAGACGAAGCCTACACAACATAGCGTTCAAGAATTGAGAAGGATAGGAATTCAACCGGATATGATAGTAGTTAGATCTGAAATGCCGTTATCGGAAGAGGCCAAAAGAAAGATATCTCTCTTCACCAACGTACCTCTAGATGCCGTTATATCC
>CAYQTV010000006.1:2425-15424 GCA_964420525.1 uncultured Nitrososphaerales archaeon
GTATACGAGGCTCGTAGATAGTTACGTTAGCTTAAATCACGCAATACTTCATGCAGGAGCAAAGCTGGGAGTTAAGCCAATAATAGAGTGGGTCGATAGTGAGGAGGTCGAGAGAAGCGGAGTTTCCATACTCAAATCGTACGATGCGATAATCATACCTGGAGGGTTTGGTAAAAGAGGGAGCGAAGGTAAGATAATGGCTGCTGACTTTGCCAGAAAAGCTAAAAAGCCCTTCTTCGGCATTTGTTTCGGCTTCCAGCTATCCGTCGTTTCATTTGCCAGGAATGTCTTAGGCTTGAAGGAAGCTAACTCAACTGAGTTAGATCCCAATACTCCACATCCAGTAATAGACTTACTACCTGAGCAAAGGGAGATTAAGGAAATGGGAGCTACTATGCGATTAGGAGCTCATGAGATAAGAGTGAGGGAGGGAACCCTAGCTTGGAACATTTATAGGAAAAACCGAATATGGAAAAGGCATAGGCATAGGTACGAGGTAAATCCAAGGTATATAGAACTTTTAGAGAAGGGCGGATTGGTATTCTCAGGAAGCAGCGATAATGGGAGAAGACAAGAGATATTAGAACTCCCAGATCATCCGTTTTATATAGCAACCCAGTATCATCCTGAATTTTCAAGTAGACTTGAAAATCCTGAACCAATATTCGTAAGCCTACTTGAAGCAGCTTTAAAAGCTAGAGGATCTAAGAACTAGATATAAAAGTTGTCTACGGTTAGAGAGGTAGCGAATATATTAAGGAAACTTACTTTTAAAGAGCTGAAGTTCTTGAGGTTATTAGGAC
The DNA here is from genome assembly GCA_964420525.1 of uncultured Nitrososphaerales archaeon. Classification (GTDB taxonomy): domain Archaea; phylum Thermoproteota; class Nitrososphaeria; order Conexivisphaerales; family CALBHZ01; genus CALBHZ01. The sequence goes on from CAYQTV010000006.1 coordinate 3,229, forward strand.
GTTTAACAAAATCCTTTAGCATTATACCTTATAGCGTTTTAAGGCAAAGATCCGGTTTAGGTGATGGGGATATCGAATTCCTAATTAAAAGGCTACAGGATTACAAGCTCATTAGGAGATCCGAAATTGGAATAAGGCTCTTATCCGCTGGTTTAGATGCCTTAGCTCTTCATTCCCTTAGGGTTAGAGGGATTTTAGACGCTTTAGGACCTCCTATAGCCGTAGGCAAGGAGAGCGATGTATTTGAAGGAATTTCCCCTAGAGGGGAGATATATGCCGTTAAGTTCTTTAGAATTGGAAGAACGAGCTTTAGGGGGATAAAGAGAGCTAGAGGATATGTTGAGGACAAAATACATGAGTGGCACGTAATAAACGTAAAATCGGCTAAACGTGAATTTAAAATCTTAACAGAGCTTTCTGAAAAGAAATGTCCAGTTCCAGTCCCCATTGCCGTTGCGTACCATGTCCTAGTCATGAAGGAATACCTCGCTCTACCTCTCTTTAAGATTAAGAAGCTTGATGATCCTTTGAAGGTTTTTGAAAAAGCCTTAGAAGCCGTAAAGAAATGCGTATTTGAAGGAGGATATATACATTCAGATTTGAGCGAGTTCAATGTGTTGGTGGACTCGAAGGGGGATGTTTTAATAATAGACTGGCCTCAAGCCGTTAAATTAGGGGAAGCCTCTTCTAAAGATAAGCTCCTAAGGGATATTACAAATTTAACTAACTATTTCAACAGGAAGTATCGCTTATCCCTAAATTTAGACGAAGTCCTCCTTCCGTTTATAGAACGCTTCTAAGCGCGTCCTCTATCTTTATAAATAGTACGTTGTTGCCCCTTATTACTACCCTTCCGTAGTTCTTAATAAGTTCGCCGTTCTCATTATACTCAGATGCTTCCTCCAAGAGAACGTTCATGTAAGAATCTATATTAACCATTATCCCCCTATATTCTAACGAGTTCTTTAATCTAATCCTCACTTCCTTATTAATGGCTTTCTGAAGCATCGTTAAAGGCCTTTTACCCGGTGTAGATTGATTTTGTATGCTAGAGCTCAATCTATCGAGAGGTTATTTTAGCTGGGATAAAAAGGTTACTAATTGAGAAAACAAAGAATGTGAGAAATGAATAAAAGCAAAATTTTCCTTACCTCGATCTTGTATGCCTAGAATAAAGATAGGGGCCGTTTTCGATACCTTAACAGATGGAGGGTTTGAGAACGGCTTCTTTTACGAGGTTTACGGACCAAGTGGAGTTGGGAAAACCCAACTTCTGTTTACCTTAGCCGTGGAAGGCGTACATCAAGGCTTCAACAAGGCCTACTTTATCGATACTAGAGGAACCTTCAGGCCGGAAAGAATAGCGGAAATAGCCGAGGCTAGAGGGTATAGCCGAAACGACGTTTTAACGAAAATCTCCGTTAAACAGCTTAGGGATCTTTCTAGCTTTATACTTACGATCGATCTACTATCTGAAGAAGGTAGAGAGCTCTTACTACTGATAGACACCCTGTCTGATCTCTTTTACGAATTTCCCGATGTAGGTGTCAGATATAAGCTGGGTATTTTAGCAAGGAACCTTTCACTAACATGTATAGAGAGGGGATTTTTAGTAGTGGTGTCCAATGGAGTGAGATATAAAGGCAATCTGGAGCCCTTGGGTTCTGAGTATACAGATCCGTACGTTCACATAAGGATAGCCATGGAGAGAGATGAACGAGGAAATCTATATGCCTATAGAGAGGGAAAAGAAGAAAAGCTGAGATATGTTATAGGAAGAGGTGGAATTGAATAATTTGGAGGAGATCTATGAACTCATCTTAGAAGCGTCTAGAAATAAGGAGGCCTTTAAAAGGCTTCAAGATAAGCTTAAGAATTTACCTAAAGAAAAGGCATTAGCGCTAAAGATAGCGGCAAAAAGCATATCCTACATTACTAATAGGGCGAAAATAGGTATTGAGGAGGTTGAAGAAGCCCTTGAATCAGTAATAGATGAGAGGGTAAGCGATGATTTCGACCTCTCCCTCTTAAATTTCTATAAATGGTTAGTTAAGAAAAAGCGTAAACAAGGGTTAGGTACAGAGAGAAGACAGTAAACCAGAGCACTATAAAAGTTCCTATTCCATGTAGGTATATCTTTATCATTCCCGTAATCCGTTTTTTGTCCACCAACATAGCGGCAATCGAGCTAATAACGTAAAAGGTCAGCAATATAGAAATTGTGGTTTGAGGTTGTGGAGTTAAGTTAAAAAGTATACCACAAAGAAGACCGGCTGAAATGGAGGATATCACCCTTATCCAGTAAATCCTATCTAAAAGCTTAAGCCTTTCCTTCATCATACCTTTTGTTGACTTGGAGCTTGCAAGTTTAGAGCTGGAAGTTTTAGCGGGCAAACTCAATACCCTCCTTCGTAATTACTATGTTAATAACGTTTACTTTTATGCTCCTAACATATTTCTCTTCAAATTTCATAAAGCTGAAGAAGGAGATAGGCTATTACTAATCGATGAAGATCTGGGCTTATGGTTAACGGAAGAAAAGCTCGAGGAAAAGCTTCAATCAGACTTTTTAACGAAGTTAAGAAAGGAAGTTGTAAGGCTGAAGGTTGAGAATGTATACTCGCTTAAAGGAGAAAGGATAGTTTGTCTAGATGTATCGGGAGTAGGAAGGAAGAGAAGAATTGTCCTTGAATTCTTTGGAGGAGGTAACATCGTAGTTTTAGATGAGGACGGTAAGATAAGGCTAGCCGAAAAGGAGGTAAAATACAGACACAGAACCATCAGGAGAGGAGAAATCTATAATCCTCCACCTAGCAGAGGCTTACCTTTATCAGAGGATATAAAGTTAGATTTCGAAGGAGATACTGAGGTAGCTAAATACATTGGTAGGAAAGTGGGGATTGGAAGGAAATTTGTCGAAGAGATATTTTTCAGATCCAAGATTGATAAAACCAAAAAAGCTTCACAAATTACAAGCGATGAGCGTATTTTACTAAACGATACGATGAGGAAGCTCGCTTTAGAAGTAAAATCGTCAAATAAGGTATATGGGTATTTTGAAAACGGAGAATTAAGAGAGCTTTCGTTTATAGAACTTAAACACCTAGAGGAGATGGACAAGGAAGTCTTTGAAGATTTAGTTCAAGGGCTAGATAAGCTTCTAACTCCAATTGCCTACAAAAAAGCGACAGACTATAGGCTTTTAGAACTAAAGAAAAAGCTTGAAGAAAAACGCAGAGGATTAGAAAATCAAAGAGCGAGATTAAAGGAAATGGAGAAACAATCATCAATTTTAAGGGAGGTAGCTTCTAATTTACCTATTAAAGGCTTAATCGATGAAGATCTACTGAGAAAGCTTAAAGAAGTAAACGGAGAGGTAAAGGTTGAAGACGAAACGCTCTATATCTTAGGCAGAAAAATAAAACTGGAATCTCCTTGGAAGGCTTCTAGCAAACTATTCGAATTAGCTAAAGATATCGAGAAAGGAATTGTTGAGTTAAGGAAGGCTATCGAAAGACTTGAAAAGGAGAGTGAAAGATGCGCAAGAGAATTAGAGCTGAGTAGTAAAGAGATAAAAACGGTGAAAATTAGAAGAAGGAAATGGTTTGAAAAGTTCAGATGGTTCTATACGAGCGAAGGCTTCTTCGCTATAGGAGGAAGGGACGCTGCTACAAACGATCAATTGATAAAGAAGTACATGCAGCCTAACGATTTAGTATTCCATGCCGAAATCCAAGGCTCTCCTTTCTTCCTTCTAAAGGAAGGGCGAAAGGCAGGAGATCTCAGCATAAAGGAGACGGCTGTAGCGACCGTGTCTTTTAGTAGAGCGTGGAAGTTAGGTCTTTTAGCGGCGGATGCCTATTACGTAAACCCAGATCAAGTTAGTTTATCTCCTCCGAGTGGAGAGTACCTTCCAAAAGGAAGCTTCATGATTTACGGGAAGAGGAACTTCTTAAAGGGATTAGAGCTTAGACTGGCTATTGGGGTATACGAAAAGAATGGAGAAAGATATGTTATCTGTGGTCCTATTAACGCTATAAGGAATTCGTGTAAAGTATATGTCGAAATCGAACCGGGTCATATCCCTCAATCTGAAGCGGCTAAAAAGATCATGAATGCCTTGAAGAAGGAGATAGGAGAAGTTCCCTCCTTAGAGGACTTCCAAAGAGCACTTCCATCCGGAGGGATTAGGATAATTGGTATAAGGAAAACCGTTAAAAACACGTAAGGTAGATAAGAATGTGGCGGAGAAGCAGATGGCATTAGAAAGGCATCTATCGCTTAAGATAAGAGTAAGGGAAGTGATGAACAGCCCTCTAGTCACAGGAAGCCCCGATGAGACCATTGATAGTATAGCCAAGAAAATGGCTGAAAACAAAGTAGGTAGCGTTATTATAAAACAAGGAGATGAAATTTTAGGAATCGTTACCGATGGGGACATAGTAAACAAAGTAGTAGCTAAGAACTGCAAACCGAGCAGTATTAGAGCTGAGGACATAATGTCCTCTCCTTTGCATACGATAGAGGCTAATAGGGATGTAACCGAAGCTGCTAGAATGATGAGGAAGCTAAGGATAAAGAGGCTTGGAGTAACGTATAAAGGACATCTAGTGGGGATCGTTTCGATGTCAGACGTACTTAACGTAACGCCCGAGCTCGTAGATTTGGTCTCTGAAAAGGCGAGGATATTAAGCGGAGAGTTAACGAGGAAGAGGAAGTATATATCCGGATATTGCGATAACTGTAAACAATGGTCTGACTACTTACTAGAGGTTGATGGAAAGTATTTATGCGAAGAATGTAGAGGCGAACTCTCTTACTCTGGAGCTTTATGAAGAACATTTCCTTCATCGTAGATGGAATGTTAGGTAGCTTAGCGAGGAAGTTAAGGATATACGGATTCGACGTCTTCTATAACTCAACAATTAAAGATGAAGATGTGATAAAAATAGCGAGTAGGGAGAACAGGATAATCCTCTCTAGGGATAAGGAGCTTTGCAGAAAGGCTTTAATTAAAGGCTTGAACGCCTTATATATCGAAGGAAGGAATGATGTTGAAAGAATAGCCTTTATTTTCAAAAAGTTAAACATAAGGAAGGATTTAAACCTTTTAGAAACCAGATGTCCCCTCTGTAATGCTCGCTTATCCATTACCCCAAGAGAGAACGTAAAAAGCGTACCTAAGGGAGTTTTAGAGAGACATAGCGTTTTTTACGTATGTGAAAATTGTGGTCAAGTTTACTGGAAAGGTAGCCATTGGGATAAGCTATTGCAAATGGATAGAGAGGTAAAGGCTAAGCTCTCTAAAGGGTAACTTTTAATTCCTCCTCTTTCTAGCAATAGGTGATTTGAGCGAAGAATACACTATAGAGGAAGGTAAATTTTTAGTGAGGTTAGCTAGAGAAGCCGTTGAAACCTACGTGAAAGGGAGAAAGAAGATCGATCCTCCAAACAACACGCCTCCTAAGCTATGGGAAAAAAGGGGTGTATTCGTAACCTTAAGGAAGTACCCTTCTATGGATTTAAGGGGCTGTATTGGCAGGCCGTATCCTACGATGCCTTTGGTTCAAGCAACTATCGAATCAGCTATCGACTCAGCTGTAAACGATCCTAGATTTACATCTGTGAGGCCTGAAGAACTTCCCAATTTAGTAGTTGAAGTTAGCATATTAACTCTTCCTCAAGAAGTAAAGGTGAAAAATCCAAAGGAGTACTTGGAAAAGGTGAAGATAGGTAGAGACGGGATAATAGTGGAATGGTCGATGGGGGCGGGCCTCCTCCTTCCTCAAGTACCAGTAGAGGAAAAATGGGATGTTGAGGAGTATTTATCGTATGGATGTTTAAAGGCCGGAGCTCCTCCAGATCTATGGTTAACTGAAAGGATAAAGCTCTATACGTTCCAAGCGGTAGTATTTGAGGAAGAAAAACCTTATGGTGAAGTTAGAAGGAAGGAACTTGAACGCTAAGCTCTATTTTTCGATCTACGGCTCCGGCATGGGTCATGCTGCAAGAACGGCTGCCTTAGCTAAGAGCTTGGGCTCAATCTCGCTTTTCTCAAGTTGGGGAGAAGGAAAGGAGTATCTGGAGAAAGAGGGGTTTAACGTAATCGAATCGCCATCTGTAGATGTAGAGTGGAGTGAACAGGGAAGAATGGCTATAAAGAAAAGCATCACTAAATTACCTAGAAATCTTTCATCTTTTGCACACCAAATAATTTGTGAATTGAGCTCTATATCGAAATTTAAACCTGATGTCGTTATTTCGGATTCAAGGTTAAGCCCTATTATAGCTTCACATATACTAGATATACCGTCCATATTAATCACCAATCAGCTTAGAATCGCCTTACCTCTAGAAAATTCCTTCGTTCAATCCTTCTTAGAAAGGATAACGGCTGAAAAGCTAGGCATTTTCTGGAGTCTAGCTAAGGAGATTATAGCGCCGGATCTTCCTCCTCCCTATACGATATCCGAAAAAACCTTATTGTACGTGAGCTTGATAAAGAGGAGGATAAGGTTTATCGGATTTTTGATTAGTGCTCCTAAGGTAAGGAGAGAAGATATTGAGAAGACTAAATCGGTCTTAGAAATAGATTCTCCCAAAGTCGTTTATGCTCAAGTAAGCGGTCCAAAGCCTACTAAGAGGTGGATGGTAGACCTCTTAATCTTAGCAAGTAAAGAGTTACCTAAAGACGTAACCTTAATCGTCAGTATGGGGGAGCCCAGAAGCACGAAGGATGTAATTAAATCTGGAAACTTGCGCTTACTTTACTGGAACGATTTGCTAGATGCCACTCTCTCAATAGCTGATTTAGTGGTAACTAGAGGAGGTCATTCGTCAATCGCGAAGTGCATCTCTATGGGCAAACCTATGGTCCTACTCCCGATAGCATATCACGGTGAGCAAATTTACAACTCCAAAAAAGCTGAGAAGCTCGGTATAGCGAGAATGGTAAATCCAGTTAGCGCAGATCACAGAACACTAGCTGAGTGTATAATCGAAAGCCTATCGAATAATAACCTAAAGGAAAAAGCGCTTGAAATTTCAGAGATATCCTCAAAGTTTAACGCGTTCTCATCCTTTAAAGAGATATTACGAACCCTTATTTCTTAGAGATAAATAACGATCTAGAGCCTTATGCCAACCAACAGGTCCTCTGTCTACCTCTACCTTAATTACCTCTCCCAGAAGGGCCTCAATTTCCTCCTCCTTTACTTCCCTTATAAACGATGGATAATAATCTGAGACATTCCATTCTACCCAATCTAACTTATATCTATCTTCCCAATCCGTTATGGAACTTAAAATCTCATGACTACCCATTCCTAAGTTGGGTAAGAACGTTAAAATCCCTTCTTTAATAGGTATAGAGCAGACCTTCAGAATACTTTCGAGATTTCTTACGTAATTAATACCGAACACGATAACTTTGGCCTTTATTCTCTTAGCTATTTTAGAAGCTAGTTTAATTAATAAGCTATGGAATCCGTATTTGTTTAAAGCCTCATCCTCTACCGATAACGTATACATCGTTATTCTCCTCATAGGTAAACACTTTACTAATGTCCATGCCTTAAAGAACCCTCTTCTCAAATAGTTCGGAGGAGATTTTGCTGGTATTAAGAAGAGTAAATATGGGGTAAACCCCGATCTAGAGCTTTTCAAAGCCGCTACATAGCTTTTCAAACTCCCATCAAATAGAATTAAGGATCTCCCCATTACTCCTATAGGTATGCCGGATGGCCCGATAAATCCTTCAAATTCCACATACGCATACCTCTTACCTAAAAATACGAAAAGCAGTTTATCTGGCCTATAATCATCCGGCTTTGCATCCACTTCATCTAATACCTTATCCATTATAATATAATATAGATCCGCTCTCCTCCTCTCATTCCCGCTTATTACGATATTAAACGTCATATTTTTCCTAAGTACCTTTTTCCCCATTTCCGTTACGGCTTTAACTATTTCCTTAGTCCTGTTCCTCACCCTTCTACAAATGCTCGCTCTAAAAACTCCTGGGAATTTTGAGATGCACATACAGGCCTCGACTAAATTGTCGCTAAATACCTCTAAAAATCCGTCAACCGCTTCTACCTTTTTCACTTCTAAGTCTTCTTTTAATTTAGATAAGTCTTTGAGAAGGACATCAAGAGATCTACTCCTTAACTCTCCTGATATCGTTGGATCTAGTTGCACCAAGATACGATATCTGTTACTCATAACTACTAAACTAACAAAAACCATATTTATATTTGAGCCGAAATTTAGAACGTGACAGACAACCTACTATCCAAGAGAACTCACAATATAGATCAAGTTTTCTCCTTACCCAGCGGAACTAAGGTGGGGCTACTAGGTTGGATTGCGTTGAAGAATAGGGTTGGAGGTTTAGTGTTTTTAAGGCTTAGGGATGGTACAGGCATTATTCAAGTTACAGCTAGAAAAAACGATGTATCAGAGGATGTATGGAAGGAGTTATTGAATGTAAAAGTGGAAAGCGCCGTATATGTGTATGGGACCGTAAGGGAAGATCCAAGAGCTCCTGGAGGAAAGGAGGTGAAGCTCGAGCTCTTTTCAGTAATAGCACCCTCTGAGGAATGGCCTATTACTAAAAGCACGATAAAGAGCGTTTCTTTCTTATACGATCACAGACATTTAGCGTTAAGAGGACCTAAAACAACCGCTATAATGAAAATCAGATCTCAGTTTTTAAAGGCGTGCTTTGATTTCTTCTTTTCAAAGGGATATTGTTTTATACAAGCTCCCTTAATAGTACAGGCTGCTTGTGAAGGTGGAGCTACACTCTTCCCTGTAGAGTACTTCGGTAAGGAGGCGTACTTAAGTCAGAGCGCTCAACTTTACGAAGAAGCGGCTATATGTGCATTTGAAAAGGTCTTCATTGTTCAACCCGCTTTTAGAGCTGAGAAGTCTAGAACGCCAAGGCATTTGACTGAGTTTTGGATGGTAGAGGCGGAAGCTGCCTTTATGGAGTTAGATGATATAATGAAGCTACAAGAAGAGCTTCTCTGTTACATAGTAGATCATATAACACGTGAGTGTCAAAAGGAGTTAAACGTCTTAGGTAAGAAGGTAGGGGATATAGATCCTCCCTTCCCTAAGATAACTTATGATGAAGCTCTCCAAATAGCGGAGAAAAAAGGATGTCCGTTTAAGTGGGGGGACGATATACCTACGGAAGCTGAAAGAGCCATATCTAAAGAATTCGATAAACCTTTCTTCATTACCAAATATCCAGTTACAGCTAGAAGCTTTTACCACATGCCAGATCCTAAAGATCCGAGAAAGACCTTAAGCGCGGATTTAATGGCTCCTGAAGGGTACGGAGAAATCGCAACAGGAGGTCAAAGGATACATGATTACGACTTGCTTTATAAGAAAATCATAGAATTTGGCTTAAATCCTGAGAGCATGAAGTGGTATTTGGAGTTGAGGAAGTACGGAATGCCTCCACATTCTGGATTCGGTATAGGGGTGGAGAGAACTCTTAGATGGCTATTGAAGTTAAAACACATAAGGTCCACGGTGTTATTTCCCCGAACTCCTTCAAGAGTTTACCCATAATTCTTGAATAAGCCGCATAAAGGTTATAACTAGGAACTAAGTCACTAATACTTGATATAATGAGCAAAGACGAACTTGACTTAGAGAACTTAGAGGGAATAGGGCCGGCTACTAGGCAGAAGCTTAATGAGGCTGGGATATACAACTTGTTAGACTTAGCCGCTAGAGGGGTAGGGGATATAGCCGATATATTCAATGGAGATATTAGCAAGGCTTCTAGCTTAATAAATAAAGCTAGAGCTAAGCTTATAGAGCTAGGAATTATCACCAAGGACTTCATACCTGCTATTGAACTTTATGAGAGGAGGAGAGCTATTCAAAGGATAACTTCTGGATCTAAGAACCTCGATGATCTATTGGGAGGAGGGGTAGAAACTGGAGCTGTGACCGAATTCTACGGTGAATTTGGGTGTGGTAAAACCCAGATATGTCATACATTGGCGGTGACTGTTCAGTTACCGAAGGAAAAAGGAGGATTAAACGCTAACGCGATATATGTGGATACAGAAAATACGTTTAGGCCGGAGAGGATAGCCGAGATAGCTGAAAATAGAGGCTTAGATCCGGTAACATCCTTAAAGAACATAACGGTAGCTAGGGCGTATAATAGCGCTCATCAAGAGCTGATAATTAGAGAGGTAGGCCCTCATATAGAGAAGAATAACGTTAAGCTATTAATCGTGGATTCAGCAGTAGCTCACTATAGAGCTGAATTCCTCGGAAGAGGCACTTTAGCTGAGAGGCAACAGAGGCTTAATAGATTCATGCATCAGCTTTTAAGGCTTGCTGAAATTCATAATATAGCTGTCGTAGTTACCAACCAGGTTCAAGCTTCTCCAGATTACTTCTTTGGAGATCCAATTAGAGCTACAGGAGGTCACGTAGTAGCGCATACAGTCACGTATAGAATATATTTGAGGAAAGCGGCCAAGTCCAGAATAGCAAGAATGGTAGATAGCCCGTATCATGCTGAAAGGGAAGTAGTGTTTATAATAAATGAGAAAGGAATAGACGATCCTCCAGAAACAACCAAGAGAAGATAAAAAATTAGATAAAGGTTTTTATACTAAAGATAAATTATTACATACCGAGCTTCTAGGAGGTGATATATTTGGGTAGGGTTTCTTCTGGAATACCGGGCCTTGATCAACTGTTAAATGGAGGGATACCGGAAAGGAATGTCGTTCTACTATCTGGAGGACCCGGCACTGGCAAATCCATCTTCGGTCAACAATTCCTATTTGAAGGTCTCAAGAGAGGGGAACCAGGGGTGTTAGTAGCTTTAGAGGAACACCCTGTTCAAATTAGAATAAACATGGCTCAATTAGGATGGGAAGTTAAGGAGTACGAAGCTCAGGGCCTCTTTGCTCTAGTTGATGCTTTTACAGCCGGTATTGGAGAAGCGGCTAAGAGGGAGAAGTATGTGGTCCCTACTCCGGACGATCCTCCTACCTTAATGGATGTCATGCGGGTAGCTGTAAAGGAGATAAGGGCTAAGAGAGTTGTCATAGACTCGGTTAGCACGATTTACTTTACAAGGCCCTCGATGGCTAGAAGTATACTGCTTCAGCTTAAGAAGGTACTTGCTGGGCTAGGTGCTACCAGCATCCTCGTTTCTCAAGTAAGCGTTGGAGAAAGGGGATTTGGAGGTCCAGGGGTAGAACACGCAGCCGATGGTATTATAAGGCTAGATCTTGATGAAATGAGAGGGGAACTTCATAGGAGTTTAATAATTTGGAAAATGAGGGGAACGTCACATTCTATGAAACGTCATCCATTCGAAATAACGAATAGGGGAATCATAGTACATCCAGAAAAGACTTTAACTATTACGCAGTATGAAAGGTGAGGTGATAGATATGTCTGAAGTCCCTCTTAAACCAATTGGTAGGGAAGATATACATAGGCTAGAATCCGCTTTAATGGTAGCAACGCTCTTTAAGCCAGAGGTAATAGAGGCTTTAAGGGATTCTTCTACTAGGCTCACATGGGTCGATTCGTTAGCGGTGGCGGCGGGAGCTATCGCTAGAAGCAAGGCTGGACTTTCGGTTCCTAAGATAGCTGAGGAACTGGGTAGAACCGAAGCTACAGTGAGAGAACACATATCCGGAAAGACAAAAGCCGGGCAATTAGTTCTGGAGACTTATAACTGGTTAGTTAAATCTGGAGGAAGATTTGAGGGAATACCAACGATAATTGAGGGAGAATTCAAGTTATTAAAGAAAGAGGAATTAGATTCAATAGAAAAAGCTCTTGGAGAGCTTAAGGAAGTAGTGGAGAACTTATCAAAGCTTTCTAAGGATTTAGAGACGAGCTTAAATAAGGCTCTCGAGTCTATTAATAAGGCTTTCTCGGTCATTAAGAGGGAGGGATAGCGTGGATCATTCCATGATCTTTATCAAAGGGCTCTAAGGTCATCCTCTGAACGATCTTAAACCCTTCTTCCTTCAATTTCTTCTCTTCATCCTTTATAACGTCTAGAGGTTCCCTAGCTACGTCAATACTCCTGCTCTTCACAACTAGTAAAAGTGAACCGTTCGGACTTAAGAACTTCTTAGAGTTTAAAATAGCTATCTCAGTCTGATCTGGTTGAGCCACATCGCAGTAC
>CAYQTV010000007.1:0-7003 GCA_964420525.1 uncultured Nitrososphaerales archaeon
TCTTACTTCCAGATCCCGTTTTCAACTCTCTCGTCGTCTTCGCGTAAACGATATCACCTTTGGCTAGTATATTGTAAAGTAACCAGAGATCGTCTTCCATCTCCACTTTTAACTTGATAAGCCTACTATTGTCCTCTACTGAGAAGATCTTCATCCTACTTCACTATCCAGCTCTTTATTTGTAAAAATATCTCGACGATATAAAAGCATATCCTCCCACCATAAGTAATACTTAAATAAGAATTTCGTATTTTCCTCAACTACAATGATAGAGGGCCTACACAGTATAGACTTTCTAGCTAGCCTATCGGCCTTAATACTAGGAGTCCTCGGCATATATTATTCGTTTAAGCTCGCTAACACGTATCAGGGAGGAATTTTTGAGAAGCCATGGCTCTACATCCTTTACGGACTTTGCCTTCTCTCCCTATGGGCGTTATTGCTATCCATCGATAGTTTAATAAAGTTAAATATATCGTCGGTTGCTCATTGGATTGGAATTGTTGGAGGAGTTCTCTTTATCCTAGGAGTTAGGATGCAGGTGAAGGTATGGGAGAGAGGCATTAAAATGATGGAGAAGGAGGGGAAGCCTTCTTAACTAGTTATACTCTCTTCTATTCCCTCTCTCCTTCAATTCATCTAATTATTATATAGCTTTGAGTATCGACGATTTTGGCCACGATTACCTTTTGACCTGCTCGTACTTGATTTTCTACCTGATCTAAGATAGAATCTAGAATTTTTAGTTCATTCCACTGGTTCGATATAGGTATCGAGATCAAGCCGTATCCCTCCTCAACATGTCTTCTGATATCTCATTTCATGATACGCTATTCTGGAGTAGCAATTAAATTCCTCTTAGAACGCGTATCCCGTTCAATATTTTTCCCTATAGGCCTTCATAGGTAAATCGCTTACGAATATCAGCTTAAAGTTGAGAAGGGAGAAATTCCCATAATTGGGGTAAATACTTCACAAGAAAAGGTTGTTTGCGAAACGTTAACGGCAGATCTGGAGGTTTAGGAAAAGAGCAGAGGTTAAAGGAATATAGGGAGGAGAAAGACGACGGTAAGGTAGAACGTATTCTTAGCGAGAATCTATTTCCTAAAAATCTGGAGCGACATTAGGAGAAATAAGCGAGCTCTTAGAAATGTATGAGGAGAACGACATCCCGAATTTTGAAGAGTGGTAAGCAATCTTTATAAACACATAAATCTAAGAATGATGTAATGAGAAGGGAGGCAGTTGTAGCGCTTGTCCTCATCGCTTTAATACTTCCAATTGCACAACTTACACCCGTTAACGCTCAAGAAGGCGAAGGCGGCCCATATCTGGTCGCGGTTATATGGCAAGAAGAGCCTCTTCAAGTCATTGGAATACAACTAGCAGACTTTGATGGCAATGGAAGGTATGCTAGAACGAGACATCTCGAACTCATGACCCTTGTCGTTATCTGGGAAGGCGAAGATGGCAATCTCTACATGTTAGCGGGAAGCAATTATGCATACACATTAGATGAGGAAACCGGAGTGATAACTATTACAGGAGATCTCGAGGATACTCTTCCAAAAGGCATGTATCTCCTTCGAGTAAGGGAAAGAGGACCCTATGCTGGAGTTTTATCTTACATGAGGTTTAGGGATACGTTCGCTACCGCGAGAGCGAGAATTAAAGCGCTTTGCAATAATGAAGACGGCTCAACTAAGTATTTGTACCTGTACCTTACAATTAGGGGAAGAGTTCTCAGGATTATTGAAGAAGGTAGAGAACCTGGAGCGTTAAAGAACCCGTCTCAGTTAATTAATACCCTGAGTAAGCCAAATCCGCTACAGGAGTTCCAGTTACAGCTTACGGATGAAGTTAAAAGCTTTAGAATGAGGTTTAGAGTGAGATCACACGACTTCGTAAACGGAATTAACGGACTCGAATGGACAGTATATACCACGGGATGGATAGATTAGCTCTCCTCTTCCCTTACTTTTATTTTTAGCCTACGATAAACGATATGGTTACGGTTGCCGTTATTTGACTGGTCCCAACGTAAATGGGAGTTCCGTATTCGCCGGCTTTAACATCAAACCCTCTCCATAAAGCGTAGTACGATTCGATCTTCACGTCTTTTACGCCCAATATCTTTAGATTTAATGGAGAGATCGTGGCCTCCGCTTTCTGCTTCACATCCTCAGTAGCCTTAGAAATCGTCTGCTTCTTCAAACCATTGTATATACTGTCGCTAAATTAAAAGTTGATATCTAAATTACTAAAATTATTTACTTCAGCTTCAACGCTTACATCTATCGCTCTTCCAATAAACTCTTGATCTTCGGTCGATAACGTAAGGATTATGGTGTTTGAGTCCTTATAGCCTACGATCTCACGCTCTTTATCGTAACTGTATGCAGGGTAAAGGCTGATATCGGTGGTTTTCAATTGATCTTCTTTAACGCCTAATTTTTCTTCAAAGCCTCCATTACATCGGTCATCTTCTCGCTTGTTCCTTCATTGCCTTACTAGCCGTATCCTCCATAGTCTCGACGGTGAGCCTAAGTACAGCTAGATCTGGTTTAGCTTCTACTTTCCCAAAACCTACAACGGTCAATAGGTTATATTCCTCTTCCTCGCCTATCACCTGTATCAGTTTCGGAGAGCTTGTCGCTAGGGTTAAGGATACTATCGAGGCTAAGCTACTATTAAAGCTACCATCGATATAGCTAGGCTTCTTTCCAACTTCTCACCACTTATATTAAGTAAGGACAGGCTATATCTCTATAGAGTAGAAAATATCGTTGAAAAGCTAAAATTGGAATCTAATCATATCGTAGCCGTCATACTTCATGCCCTTCCATCCAAAGATCTTAACTATGTTCGATGCGAGCTTCTCTACAACGCCTGAAGATCTTACCTCGATTATTTTAGTTCTCGGAGGAAAAAGCCACAGGGCTTCGAAGTTGTAGGTAGCTACCCCAGATTCGTATATGTTTTCATAAGAATTATCTTTACCCAGTTTAGCTCTAAACTGTATGAAGAAGGTTACATCTACCCTTCTAGTTCCATAGGGATGCGTCATAGTTACGGATTTCACTTTAGGTTTAACCTCGGATCCATTTACTAAGATCCTCTCTTCTTTCAAGGCTTCCTCCATTCCCTTTTTAAATCCGCTTAAGGTAGCCTCTAGCTCGGATTTCGTTAAAGAGGAATAGTAGCCATCCGGATCCTCGTACTCGTAAGTTATTAGTTCACTGAAAAGGCCGTCCTTAGATACCACGTAAATCCCCCTAGCGAACTTATCCCTAACCTTCTCAGCCAACCTATCACCTAGAGCCTAGGAAGCTCTCCATAACCTCTAAGTACCTCAAATAATCCGGGTCTTTCCTTAACATGTGAATTGTCGAAACGTAATCCCTCAAGCCAACTAGCACATCTGGTTCTCCTCCAGTATAGGTAGCTCTTATCTTCCCCTCGGCTTCAACTAGGCCCATATCTATAAGCCTTTTAATAGCCTCTTTAAGCGATTTTTCATCTACTTCCTTCTCCCTCCCCAATGTTTTCCTAAAAGCTTCAATTTCCACGATCATTTCTTTAAACCAGAGCCTTCCCATGCAAAGCCCTAATACTCTTAAAGAATCGCCCATTAACTCCTCGATATGATCCCTTGGGCGTAGTAATATATCTTCCACGTTATTGATTACGTTCTACCTTTAATTAAGCTTGCGGAAAAAGAAGAGGTTTGTTAAAGTTCAGCTATTGAGTTGAGGTTTTCAAACCATTTCCTAGCTTCCTCCTCCGCCTCATCTCGATTTACTTCAGTAAACCTTAACCTTGAACCGGGTCTGCTATGAGCTACCAAGGGGATATCAGGAGGTATAACCGAAGCTATTACCGGATAGCCTCCAACGGTTTGAGCGTCTGCTAGTAGAACTATTGGTTGGCCATCGTGAGGAACTTGTACAAATCCTTCAATTAGCGGAAAGCTCGTAACTCTCCCTCCTCCTGGATAGGTAATAGGCGTTCCCTTAAGCCTATATCCCATCCTATCCGATTCTGGAGTTACTTCGTAAGGCTCGGAAAAGAAAGTCTTTATCGAGCTCTTGGGGAACAAATCTACATGAGTGCCTAAAGTAACTCTAACGGATGTTTCATCTTTAGGGCTCGGTAAGCTGGGTCTCTTATTAACTGGAAACTCGAAATCTTTAACCCTTTCCCATGCCTCCTTTGCATTTACTTTAGCCTTTAAATTCAGTACATCTCCCTTCTTAACCTTCTCTCCTTTTAAACCTCCAAATTTAGCTTTAGTATAAGTAGAATAGCTTCCCATTACGAAATCCGAAGAAATGCCTCCGGCTACGGCTAAGTAAATTATGAAGCCTCTCAAGGGAGCCATTATATCGACTATAGAGCCCTTTTCAACGAAGATAGGCCTCCACCCCTTCTCTACCTTCCCCTTAACCCTTACGGGAGCTTCCCCTCCGGTTACCGCTATTACAATGTCCTCTAAAGCCTTGAATCTAAACATTCCTCCTATTATTTCGATACATGCCTCGTTTAACTTATTGCCTACTAAGGCGTTCGCGGCTCTAAACGACAGAGGATCTAAAGCCCCAGATGAAGGTACTCCGTAAGTCCTATAGCCCTTCCTCCCTTCATCTTGGATAGTGGAAAATAACCCTGGAAGTATTACCTCTATCATTCCGGTTTCACCTCGTATTCTCCCTTCAGGCTTTTTTCATGTATTTCTCTATATTCATCTTCACTAATTCGATAAAATTCGACCTTATCTCCAGGACGTATAAACGATGGGGGATCTTTATTTGGATTGAAAGTAACTACGGGAGTCCTTCCTATTAATACCCATCCTCCCGGTGATTCAACTCCGTACCATCCGGTTTGCTTTCCAGCTATGCCTACGGATCCTGGAGGTATCTTCACTCTAGGTGTTGGAAGCCTAGGAACGGCTATCCTATCGTCTACATCTCCTAGGTAAACGAAACCAGGGGTAAACCCTAACATGTAGCATGTGTAGACCTTCGATGTATGGATTTTAATTACTTCATCTTCGCTAAGCCCCGTTTTCTCGATTACTAACTTCATATCCGGGCCGTATTCGCCTCCGTATACAACGGGTATCTTAAACTTCCTAGGCTTTAGCTCTACTACACCTTCCTGAGCCGCTAAATCCTCTATTTTATCCCTTAGGTCTTTATAGCCGATTGTTAATGGATCATATATTAGTAGGAGGCTGCTGTATGCAGGCACTACTTCTTCTACTCCGCTAAGTTCTTTTAACTTGTAATATAGAGCATGAACCCTTCTATTACATTCTAAGCTGATATCTTTACATATTTCAACGTAAACGCTCCTTCCTCCAACTGGGATTATCTTTATTTCGCTCATATTCTCCCTACTACCTTGTACATAGGCTCTACTTTAATTCCAGCTTCTTCAAACCTCTTCCTTATGATCGCGGCCATTCTATCCGAGCCGGGGCTATCGCTATGGATGCATATGGTATTAACTACTAGCTCTATATCTACGCCATCTACGCTTTTTACCTTTCCCTCGCTTACCATCCTCAAAGCTCTTTCAGCTACTTCGTTTTCATCTTTTATGATCGCGCCTTCCCTTCCCCTAGGAACCAATCTGCCTTCCTTAGTGTAGCCTCTCTCAGCAAAGCCCTCAAATGCGATCTTTAAACCTTCGGCCTCAGCAACTTTATGAACCTCTGAACCATATGGCGCGACTACGATGAGGTCTTTGGATACGGAGGCTACAGCTCTAACTATAACCTCCGCGTAATCTCTTCTTGTCCAAGCCATATTATATAGAGCTCCGTGAGGTTTGACGTGCAGTACTTCCGCTTTCACCGATTTAGCCGCTCCAATTAAAGCTCCTATCTGATAAATGATGTAAGCCTCTAGTTCCTGAGGTTTAACCTCCATAGCTCTCCTTCCAAAGCCTAATAGGTCTGGAAAGCCCGGGTGGGCCCCAATCTCAACGTCGTTTTCCTTGCATGCTTTCACCGTTCTCAACATTACTACTGGATCTCCCGCATGGAAACCACATGCTATGTTAGCTGAAGTTACTAGCTTTAGGAGGGCTTCGTCATTCCCTATTCTATATGCTCCAAAGGACTCTCCCATATCTGCGTTTATATCGACCGACTTCATACCACCAATTATTTCCTTTTTGAATATAAGCTTTAGGAAAAATAAGATCATGAAAACCGAGTTAGTGGTAATAATTTAAGCCACTTTGCGATCTTTCAAAGTTTTTCCTTTCTCTGTATTTATTCTATTTACATTTTTATTAACACTGGTTACGTCTTAAACTAATCCAAAAATCTTCTTCTACCTTTAAAGGAACACATAAACTTGTAAGAATCACGAGAATCCAAAGGTAATTGAAGCCTATTTAAGAGGGAATACAATTTAATGGAAGTAAGTTAAGCCAATTGGTCGAGACTTATCGTGATATATTTATATAATAATGTATTTATCTATATTATATATATACTATATATGAAAAAAATATTAATTCTCTTTTTTTAAAAAAGTATATGAGAAAGGAGAGCTATGTCGTGGTCTTATCAACATTGCTATGGTTTATAGCTTTCGCCCTCCAAGGAGCAGGCATCGTTGCTGCTGACCCTAGGATCTTCATAGGAGGTATACCTTTACCTCTGCTTTATCTGTTGATAATGGGAGTTTGGGGAGTTATCAACTCTTTACTGGCATACTATCTATGGGCCCCAAGATTCTACAAAAGGGCCTATGAAATCTTGGAGGAGAGAGAATGAACCTTGTTGCCATAGTCCTAACAGTTATAGGGGCTTATCTTGCTTTAATGCTTGCGATAGGCTACTGGGGTTATAAACGAACTAAAGCCACGCCAGAAGATTACTATCTAGGAAGTAGAATGCTAGGGATGCTTACCCTTTCAATGACACTTATAGCTACATATGCTAGTATGTGGACTTTCTTGGGAGCAGTAGGCGGAAATTATAGAA
>CAYQTV010000007.1:7013-15140 GCA_964420525.1 uncultured Nitrososphaerales archaeon
TCTTTTGTAAGCATGATGATGATGTGGAATCTTCTATGGCCTATGATGTTGTGGTTCTTTGGACCGAGGGCATGGCTTGTTGGAAAGAAATACGGATATATTACTTATTCTGAACTTATAAACGATTATTATGGAACAAGGGTGCTCGGCGTTATAGCTGCTATTGTGGGTATCATCGCATTGGTACCGTATATAGCTGTTCAGCTGATGGGAGGAGGTATAGCGCTTGAGGGCTTTACCCAAGGTGGCATACCGTATGCTGAAGGAGTTCTGTTGATGATTATCGTAATGGTGATATACGTTCTCATAGGAGGCCTAAGGTCGGTTGTGTGGACGGATGTGATTCAGGGAATATTCTTCTTAGCGACAATGTTGTGCCTTTCGCTATATGCTGTTCACTTGGTTGGAGGGTTTGGAGCGCTGTTTTCGAAACTAGCAACTACGAATCCGACGCTTCTCAAGCCAAACAACCTCAAATTTGGCATATGGATAGGGTACGTGTTAACATGGGGAAACGCCGTCGTTCTACCGCATATGTTCCAGCGTCTGCTGATGGCTAAGAAGCCAGAGATCATAGGTAAGACTGCTACATCTCTATCCGTGCTAAGCGGATGGGTTCAGACCGTGCCTGTTTTCCTCTTGGGCGTCGCTGCTACAATACTTATTCCAGGGCTCACTGGAGCAGCTACTGACTCAGCTACAGCGTTGTTCGCTTCAAAATATCTTCCTTCATGGCTTGGTGCTACGATAATTGCAGCTGCCTTTGCAGCCGGAATGTCGACTTTAGATAGTCAGCTCCTGACCTCTAGTTCTCTATTGGTGTTAGATCTATACATTGATCCTTTAAAGAAAAAGCTCTCTCCAAAAGAAGAGACATTACTAGCACGTATAATGGTTTTAATACTGGGTATAATTATAGCTATTATCGCCTTAAGTAGGCCAGGGCTTATAGTACCTATCTCCACCGCTGGAACGGCTATAGCGATCTCCAGCTATTTCTTCCCTCTACTTGGAGCACTTTACTGGCCTAGAGCTGGTAAAGCTGCAGCATACACTAGCATGATCGTTGCGGCGGTAACTGCTATAGTAACATGGTTAGTGTTCCCATTTCCTCTCGGCATATACAACGTTCTCTGGGGATTAATATTGGGAGGCATTTCTTACTTCCTAGTCGGACTAATAGCACCACCGCCGCCTCGTGAGAGTATAGAGAAGTTCCACGGACTCTTTAAGAGACTATGATAATCAGGATGCGCTCCATATTCTTTTTTCTCTTTACTCTTCTATGGTTCTTGGAGTGGTGAGTCTTTCAAGACATATGCTGGCTCATTAAATTACTCGTTGGGAAACCATTTGTTTTTGTAATGCGATGCTGTGAGGAATGTTTATGAATTTAACAAAGAGAATTATTAATCCTGAATAGTAAAAACGAAACGTAGAGATCTATCCAAAGAGGAACTTTACAAGTCCCTTATCGGAATTTAAGCTGAACTCCTTCATTTTCCCTTTAATTACGAATTTAAACGCTATCTCCTTTCCTTCGGTTAGGTATTTAACTTCTGAGTTCTCGATAATTAACCTTCTTTCATGTCCAGGTATAATCACCTTAGCAATCGAAGTTATCTTTTCAATCGATCTCCTCCATGCATCCTCTCCTCCGAAACAAAGCGATGGCGTTTTATAGATTAGCTCATGAGTATTTCTTAAAGCATCTCCCGTAAATATTATACTTTCATTGATTAGATACCCTATACATCCAGGAGTATGTCCAGGTAATTCTACAACCTTTACGTTGTCACTTGGCTTATCTCCATTTCTAACTTCCACGACATCGTGTTTTCTCAATATTTCCCTAATGTACGGCTTGGGTACAAATATATCTCCAACTTTATCCGGCTCTTCAGATAAGGCGTAATCGATTTCCCTTTTACCTACATATAGGGTGGCATTCGGAAACAAATCTATATTCATACAATGATCAAAATGTAGATGAGTAAGTAAGACCTTCCTTACCTGCTTAAAGTCGATCTTCAGGTTTCTGAGAGCGTTAATTAAAGCGCCTTTGTTGTTATATCCTCCAGTATCGAAAAGTATGTATCCCTCCCTATCTTCCATTATGCTAACGGAAGACCATCCTAAAAATCCATAGGAAGATACTATAGGTACTCCTTGAACCACATCTACAAGCTTATTTCTCATACTTTGAAGTTGAAGAAACACGTATATAAATTTAATAAAAATAATTCGAGAAAAGATTATCTTTAGAATATTGACAGGATTTAAAAAGTAAAATTGTCATGTAAAACGTTATATAGATGAAAGTTTTCTACTATCCCGTGCACAGTTCAAGCTTTTCAATATATGACGTTTCAATAAACTATCCAAGAGAATGGAAGATTAGCGTTGGAGAGAATTCGGATTTTAATAATGGAGAGATCGATATAGTAGAGCCGGAGAAGAAGGCGATTATAACCATTCTCTGGAGACCGAAAGAAGAGTTAATTGAAAGTATAAAAGGAGAAAGGAAGGTGAAGAGAGGTTTATTTGGTCTATTTGCGAAACCCTCTCCTCCGAAAATCGATTTAGAAGAGATTCCTCTATTGGACGCATATAAGGAGATAGTTTGGTATAAGTTGAGAGAGGGAGTTAAAAACGTAGAATTGGTATATAGCAGGGAAGTAGAGATATGTGGACATAGAGCGTACCTTGAACAGATTGTTTTTAAAGCGGTAACGACGTTCCTTCTATTGAAGAAGGTAAGCGGAGTAGTGAGAAGGATACAGCTTCTTTTAATTTGCGATAGGACTAATAGGAACTTCGCTGTATTTGGTTCCGCCTTGAGTGAAGACTTCGAGAGACTCGAAAATGTTATAAATGAAATTATTTTATCATTTAAATGTCATTCCTAGAAAAATTTTATTAAATGAAATTTTTTATCAAATAAATTTAATTAATTAGTGGTAGTTTGTAAAAATATTTAACTATATTTGGGGCCGATCTTCGGAGAGTCGACCTTCTTAATGCCTGCATTTACAAGACCTCCGGCTCCTAAAGAGTTGCAAGAAAGATTTTCATGGACTAATCAGTTCGGTTAGTCTACGGAAGCACGGTAAGTACTTCGAGCTGCTACGATCCATAACACCTTTATTTTTAACGACGCTTAGGAACTCTCTTATCGTACCCCACTATCCAGTAATCCCCGTCTTCCCTCCTCTCCAGCTTAAATATAGGCGTTTCTCGCTTTACCCTCTCTATCAAGTCCCTAGCTAAATGAAAGGCCTTCTCTCTGTTCACGGCCGATACCAGTATATAGACGGTAGGATCCTTCGGTTTTAGGCTCCCGGTTCTGTGGTAGATCCTAACCTCCCCTACCCCCTCTTCTTTCATTCCTTCTTCAGCAATTTTAGCTAAAATTTTACTTGCGTATGGTTCGTATGCTTCGTATTCCAGCTCTTTAACTTCCTTTCCGTCAACCTTTCCCTTCACGAAGCCGATGAATATAACGAGAGCTCCACATTCTAAAGGAGATCTATCGATTAAATCCTCAACTTCCTTCTCTATCTCTATCTCGTGTTCTACTACACCAGACTTAACGCCTCCGGATACGGGAGGTAGTAGCGCTACTTCATCTCCATCTTTAAGCTTCTTACTATGCTTCTCAACCTTGCCATTTACCATCGTAAGTATGCCAGTTTCAGGTTCTAGCTTGAAGAGGTTAGGTCTTAGCTTTTTCAACCTATCGAGGAGATCGGATAAGGTAGAGCCGTTCGGCAAGTCGATCGTCTCCTCCTTCGTTCCTGCATAGTCTCGGATTATAGAGAAGTATACGACTTTAACCTTCATCGTTCTTAGTTTGTAAGTGGAAGGTTAAAAAGGATGCTAGAGATCGCTCAATAGCCTGTAAAGGGAGGGGGATTCTTCGGCTATCCTTTTAAAGTAAGAAGCCTTCCTAAGTTCCCTACGCTTTCCCCCAACTTTAGCTCATTTACTACATCCCAAAACGTAGCTTGATTACTCGTAACCACGGGTTTGCCGATATCCTTCTCCAATTCATCGATAATCTCTATGGTTCTGAAGTTCGTACAGCTAATGAAGACGCCGTCTGCTCCTGGAATATCAACCTCCTTTCCTAATTTATAGGCAACCTCAGGCCCGAGCTTCCCTATCTCTAAGTTCGATGATATACCTAGGCCTTTAACGCTAACTACCTTAAACCCATTAGCCTCTAAGAACGCCTTCTCCTTCGCGTTTACCTCGTCTATATAAGGCGTTGCTAAAGCCACCTTTTTCACTCCAAGCTTTTTTAACGCTTTAATTACGGCTCCCGCCGTCGTTACAACGGGAATCTGGAGCTTGCCCTCGATTCTCTCGGCTATTTTTCTATCGTACCCGTATCCTCCTATTAGGCTTCCTGACGTACATCCGTAGACTATAACGTTGACGTTAGCATCCGCTAAATCGGAAGCTGCTGAAAGGGCATACTTTTCCATCTCAAATAGCTCTTCTACCGTAACGTTAACGAGCTTCATCCTCGCAACGTGCAAACTTACTCCATGAGGCATTAACCTCCTAAACTCTTCTTCCATAGTGGTATTCGAAGAGGGGACTATTAAGCCAACTCTAGCTCTCCAACCGTACATCTCTACTCGTTCTCCTATGCACGACTTTTCTATAAATTCCTTTTCTTTAAAGCTCTAAGCGATCAGCCTATTGAGTACTTCAACTATTGAACGATGTACGCTATAACTTATCCCATCTACCGATAGAGACGGTTTTCCAGTTACTCCGTCGATAGCGCCTGCTTCAATAGCGGTCTTTAACATCGCTTTCTCATGTAATGGCTTATGCATGTATTTACGCTTTCCAGTGAGATATGCAAGACACGCTTCGATTCCATAACCTCCCCAATTCGATACCGATGATACTACTAACACGTCCACGCGAGAGGTAGCCGCTATACCGGCTTTGCATGGACATCGACATACCTCTCCGTAGGGCACGCATTTTCTCACCACGTCTATTATGTTACCCATACCTACTTCATTTCCTCCATCTCCAATCCCTATCGTTAAGATATTGCGCTTCCTCGCAAGCTCTAAGATAGGCTCTACTTTAATATGGTATTTAGAAATGTCCAGCCCCTTCATGTTATGATATACCCCCCTAACATTGCTTCCGGCCTTTTCAATTGCAATAATTAGAGGAGGCTCGTAATTATCTAGCAAGCTTTCAGCCGCGTTTACAGCCTCATTAAAATCCATGGGATAGTCGAGAATTGCGGCTTTTCCCTTAAAGCCCTTAACGACTACCCCTACCGAATTTAGAACCCTTAGCAGCATATTAGCAGATTCCCTTTCTATGAATATGGTAGGTTTCAGCTTCAGGGCCTTAATGAAGAACCTCGCAAGAGAAGCGGCTCCTAGCGGTCCATCCGTCTCCTGTATATACTTAGGAGGAATTCGGAAACCGGTGAAAATGAAAACGCTCTCCCCTTCCTTAACTTTTTCTAAGATCCTTTGAGCAGCTGACATAGCTAGAGGTTTTTTAGTTAATTCTCTTGCAGCTTTGTATAGATCGTGAACTATTCCTCTAGAACCGACGTCTATCGTAATTAGCTTATCTACGTCTTCTCCTACATACTCCTCAGATATTTTCCGTTGCACGATTTAAGGTACTTAGAGAGAGGATAAAGTTTTTTGTATTGGAAAAAATTCATGATCGTTGTAAAGGTTTTATCCTTCCCCTCTCTATATCCTCCATACGTTTATGACGTTGATCCTATACACTACCGGAAAGTGTAACCTGAATTGCGACTATTGCGGTGGGAGCTTTCCTCCTAAGTTAGTGCCTTGGGAGGTCGAATATAGTTTGGACAAGCTTATCGATTTCATCGAAGGAGTTGAAGAACTCGTAATAGCTTTTTACGGAGGAGAACCGCTCCTCAATCCAGGCTTTATAATGAAGGTAATGGATAGCATTTCGGCGAGTAAGTACGTTATTCAAACTAACGGGACTTTAGTAAGAGAGCTACCGATAGAGTACTGGAGAAAGTTCGATACCGTGTTAATTTCAATAGATGGGCCTGAGTGGTTAACGGATAGACATAGAGGTAAGGGAGTGTACAGAACGGTTATAGACAACGTAAAGTGGTTAAGGGAAGTGGGAGTAAAAGCGGATATTGTAGCTAGGATGACGGTAACTGAGGATTCGGATATCTACAGAGATGTAACTCATCTACTCGATCTAAACCTCTTCGATCACGTTCATTGGCAGCTTAACTTCATATGGACTGAAGATTGGAAGGACGTTAGAAAGTGGGTAGAGGAAAGCTATAAGCCTGGTCTAAGGAGGCTCGTCAAGTTATGGATAGATGAAATTAGAAGAGGAAAGATATTGGGAATAGCTCCCTTTCAAGGGATACTGAAGAGGATGAAAGTAGGTGGCCCTTGTCCTCCTTGCGGATCTGGATCAGATTCCTTCACTATCTTAACTAATGGTAAAGTGGTAGCGTGTCCAATAGCCGTATATGAAGAATGGGCTTTCTTGGGAAATTTAGGAAATGTGAAATTGAAATCGTTGATTAATAGAAAATGCATGATAAGTGAGCCGTGCATTAACTGCAAGTACTTTAGAATTTGTGGAGGAAGATGTCTTTACACGTATAAGGAGAGGTTGTGGGGAGATGAAGGGTTTAAGTTGACATGTGAAGTTACGAAGTACCTAATAGGCCTAGTTTACGATGTAGAACCGATTATTGAGACAGAGGGATTAATCAACGAAGTGCTTTACCCTCCCTTTAATAATACAATTGAGATTACACCTTAAGTTCATATAATTTTATATACATTATAGCCTAATTTAGAGACAATGGAAATAGAGGATGAAGTCAGGCTTAAAGATCTTGTAGAATTTGGCCTTACACCTCTACAAGCTAGGGTATATGTAGCTCTTTTGAGAGCAGGTAGAGCTACTACCGGAGAGCTCGCTAAGGGCTTAAGGGTTAATCGAGTCGACGTCTATAGGGCTTTAAAAGCCCTAGAGAGGAAGGGAATTGTTCAATACATTGTTGGTACGGTTAAGAAATACGAGGCTATTGAACCAGCTACCGCTTTAAAGATAATGATAGAGGAGGCGGAGGAAAAGCTTAAGGCTATGAAGGAAAAGGCGCTAATGCTTAGACCTTGGCTTGAATCCCAAAGATATCATAAAATGAAGATTGAATTAGAACCGGAACCTTCTCCTCTCTTTAGGCTAATTCACGGCAGGATCATTTTTCAAAAGATGATAAACGCCCTAAAGAACGCTAAAACCGAAGTGTTAAGGGTATCATCACCGAGTGGTATAAAAGTCAATTACATTTTAGGAATTTTCGATATTGAGGAGAAGAAGGCAAAAGATGGAGTTAAGATAAGAGCTATAACGGATATTCAAGATGAAATAATAGAGGAAATTTTAGTTTATTCGAGGTTTGCTGAGGTAAGACATTTACCGAAAGCCGGGTTAAGCTTGAGGTATACTATTATAGATGATAAGTGTGCTTTTATATTTACCAACTTACCTACCCCAAGACCTCATGAACACGCATCCTTATTCACTCAAGATAGCATTATAATTGACGCTTTAAAGAAGAACTTTGAGGGGCTATGGACTTTAGCGATAGATTGGGAAGAAAGGAAGAATGAGTTGAAAGTAAAGGTTTAAGCTAGCCTGTGATCTAAAGATATTCAAAAAGCAGTATGATGCATTTGTAGGATACATTTGTAACACAGTACTATCTTTTATCTTTGTAGCTCCTTTTGTTATATAGTTGATAGGGTCTTCGTATTTAAAAGAAGGCGTAATAGAGCTAATCGAATTAAGGCTGATAAAGAGATCGAAGTTTAATTTGAGAGATAATTTATATGGTATAGAAGAGCTTATTGAAAGCATCAAAATCCACGGATTGCTGCAACCTCTAATAGTAAGGCCTGCTGAGGGTTATTTCGAGCTTATTACCGGATCGAGAAGGTTAGAGGCCTTAAAGAGGCTGAGGTGGAGGAAGGCGCCATGTATCACCATAGATGTCGACGATAAGACGGCGTACGAAATAGCATTGATAGAGAACCTACAGAGAGAAACGTTAGATCC
>CAYQTV010000008.1:0-7016 GCA_964420525.1 uncultured Nitrososphaerales archaeon
AATTTGAGAATGGCTATACCTTTGAATAAGAAGATAGCAAACCTCCCTCCTAGAAACTTAATCGAATATGATTTAACTCCAATTTCATCTTTTAGCGATAGTTTAGCTAATGCGGAGGCAATTTTCTTCGCTCCGAAAATTAAGAAAATAGGAGCTGAAGGAAGGGCTGAAATTTTAATAAGATTAAAAGAACTCTCCCGTTTCCTTCCTAAAGACGTTCTCCTCTTCTACTTACTACCCTTACCTCCTAGAGGCTGTTCAAATACTATTATGCTACTGGAGGATCAAAGCGGATTAAAAGAAGGAGAGGATTTCTACTTCCTCTACTATCCCTTAACTAGACAAGGAGGAGTCCAAAAATTCGTAGGGGTCACTTCTCCTAAGCCCTTAAAAAAAGCTCAAGAAGTGATAGGGAAAATTGAACCTTTGCCTTTTAATGATGCAGAGATGAAGCATTTTAAAACACTTCTTCAAGAGGCGATTCCGGACATCTTAGAGCTATCCTTTCCAGGGCTTGGAGGTAGGCTAGTTTATTTAAGCGACGTGGTAAAGGGCCTCCTAGATATCTACCTGTTGAACACCTCTATTCAGACCTCTAATCCTCTTTTCCATCTTTCATCCGCGGCTATAAAGTCGATAGAGTTTTACCTTAAAAGCCTCGAAAACTACCTGAGACGTATAGTTAAGAGGAAAGGCCTTAAGGCTATAAGAACGCATATCTTAATACTCTGGAGCCTCGATCCCTATGAACTAAGAGGAGATGCTAGTAGAACGAGAGAGGTATTAATAAATAAGCTTAGGGAGGCTTTTGGCGTCGTTGAAGTTCTAAATGATTTAAAATCAATGAAACCATCGTACGTTCTATTAGAAAGGAGCCACATAATTTTAGCGTGTACTAAGGAAGATGAGAATTATGTTAAAAAGTATAAGGGAGCTGAGGGACAGGTAAGGATAAGCGTAACGTCGCCTTTATCAATTATCGAGTAGGCGAAGCTTTAATTATCTTCCTCCTCTACGTTACTGTAATATGGTAAAAGTAGGGGTAGTTGGAATTGGATCTTGGGGAAAGAATCACGCGAGAGTTCTTCACGAACTCGGTGCTTTAAAGGCCATATGCGATATAGATAAGGAGAAACTTACTATTAATTCGAAGAAATTCGGAGTTTCCGGGTATGTCTCCTTTAAGGAGATGTTGGAAAAGGAAAAGCTAGATGCCGTTATTATAGCAACTCCTACCTCAACTCACTTAAGCTTAAGCTTGGAGGCCTTAAAAGCCGGTTTGGATATATTAGTTGAAAAGCCCTTAGCTCCTAACTATAAAGAAGCCTTAAAAATCGTTGAGGTCGGGGAAAGGGAGGGAAGGCTAGTAGCCGTAGGCTATATCGAAAGGTTTAACCCAGCTATATCTAAACTCAAGGAAATTAAAGAGGAAGGCAAGCTTGGAAGGCTCGAATTCTTAGAGATCGCTAGGGAAAACACGTGGCCCGATAGAATAAGGGATGTAGGCGTGGTTTACGATATAAGCGTTCATGACATCGACATCGCTAGATATATAAGCGGTGAAGAACCTATTTGCGTATACGCTAAGCTTAGGAAAACTAGAGGAGAAAGAGAAGATCTCGCCGTTATAACTCTGGAGCATAAAAAAGGGTTAATAACCTCCATAATTTCAATGTGGCTATCCCCTAAAAAGAGAAGAACCCTTAGAGCAATATTTACGAGAGGCGCGGTGAACTTGGACTTCCTAACTCAGGAGGTAGTAATAGAGGATAGCGATGGAGCATACATACCTTCCTTTACTTGGCAAGAACCTTTAATGCTGGAAGATAGGGCTTTTCTGGAGGCCGTTGAAGGTAAGAGGAGGTTTCCAGTAACGGCAAAAGACGCTATTGAGAATAATAAGATTGCTGACGCCGTCTTCCTTTCAGCAAATAAGAATATACCAATTTACCTCACTCAATAAAGAGCTTTTGGAGGTTTTATTCCTTTAATTTTCGCATAAACGTTCCTTAGAACTAGGTATAAAAAAAGCCACATAATTAATAGAAGAACGCCTAATAGCCCTCTGCTAATTCCTCTAATAAAGGAGGGGAGTTCTTCGGTTAAATGAACAGCAAGGCTCATTACGAAGAAAAAGGAAAGAAGCATAATCCATGCTACGAACAATAAGCCCATTATTTCAAAAGTCTCCCTCACCACCTTCAAGCTAACTCACCTATGAATATAGTTGCTATAGCTAAGATAGAGGAAAAGATCGATAATAATATTATATTTACTACTACATCTCTCTCAGTTAGTCCCTCTCTAGAAACTACGAGCCTCGTTAAGGTAATGGGAGCGCCTTCCTCTTTTGAGCTAATTAAAAGTGGTTCCCCCTCTTCCCTTAAAATCACGCTTACGGGCCTTTTAGCTATGTTACTGTGTTCAATGAACCCTCCTATCGTCGATAGTATGAGAAAACCATTTAGTATAACCGGTAAAAGAGCGACGATCCCTATAACTTCCATCCTCCCCTCTACTACTAAGCCTAGATAAAAAAGTCCCATTAGCATAGCTCCGCTATCTCCTGGAAAGATCCTCGAGGGATATCTATGTCTGAGTAAGAAACCAGCAAGGGAGCACAGGAAAATAACTGAGAGGAAAGCCAAAGTTAAATCGTTTCTCATTATTGAAGCTAGCAATATAGGTATTGTAGATATCATCATCACGGAGGAGACAAGCCCATTAAAGATGTCTATCATATTCACGCCATTGGCGACTATAGTTGATGCTAGAATTAGCAATACCGGATAGATAATAGTAAGCCTAGTTACTCCTATAAAAGGCAATATGGGCTTTGGAAAGTAAATTCCAGAGAGAACTAAAGCTATTCCCGGCAAAGTAAGCAAAAGTACCTTCTCCTTCCCTCCTAGCTTCTTAAAATCATCATATAAACCTATGAGAAATCCCATGGATGCTAAAATCAAAACGCCTAAAATCCTTCGATCCCCATTTAAAAGGAATAAGATTAAGGCGGGAATTAATAAGGAGATAAAGATAGCAGGTCCTCCAGGCCTCGGCACCATAGGTTTTTCCCTTTTATGTACGTCCGGAACGGTCTTTCCCTCCTTCCTTAACACTCCTTCTAAAGCTATTGTAAAGAAGTACGATAACACAAAGGAGAGGATGGAGATAAATAGCAGTAAAAAGTAAAAGTAGACAGACATCGCCATACTTTTCACAACTGTTAGTTTTATATAGTTGCTTTTTTAAGTATCGGTGTTGAAAATAGCAGAGCTGAGGTTTAACTCGAGAGGAGTGTACGTAGAGGGAATTATAACGGAAATGGGGAAGTCAAGAGAGGTTAACCTTAGAGCAGGGGGTAAGGCGAGGGTAGCTGAAGCTATTTTGACCGATGAAACTGGCTCAATAAAGCTAAACCTCTGGAACGAGGACATAAGAAGGGTCAAGAAAGGAGATAGGGTAAGGATAGAGAACGGGTACGTTACCGTCTTCAAAGGGGAGAAGAGGTTAAACGTAGGCAGATATGGAAAGCTATCGGTTAATGAGTAGAGGAGGTTAACCTCCTCTACTACGTTTTTTATCTCTTTATGAAAACTTCATCTTACTTTACCTTAGGTAAAAGTTAAAAAAGGTGTGGATTCTTCCGAAAGGAGAAGGGAAATGCCGCAAATAGCGAGGATAAAATTGGTATCTACGGAGATAAAGGACTTAGAAGATGTTTGTAGGCAGATAAAGGAGATGGGGGAGAAGTTAGGGGTTAGAGTAAAGGGGCCAATCCCTCTACCGACGAAGAAGCTTAGGATAGTTACTAGGAAAGGGCCTTCAGGTCAAGGAACGGAGACGTGGGACAGATGGGAGCTTAGGATCTATAGAAGGGTAATAGATATAGACGCTAATGAAAGAACAATGACTCAGCTCACGAGGCTTAGAATGCCTCCTACCGTTAACATAGAAGTTAGGCTGAAGATGAGATAATCAGCATTTCCCTCATTTTAGGCTCAAATTTCTTAAACTTCATCCAGAAGAAGCTTATAGAAGTTATGTAGAGTAAAGCGCAAATGAAGAAGGGAAGATCTACCATTCCATTACTCATTAAATAAGCTCCGAAATAGGAGCTTATAGAATGCGGCAACCTCCAAAAGGCGGAGCTAAGGCCGGAAGCAAGCCCTCTTTCCCTTTCGTCCACTAACCCCATAATTAAGGACGTTTGAAGGGGATTCGCCATGTTCATTAACAACGTTCTAATTGCGTAAATTATTCCAGCTATTATGAACGCGGGAGTAAACGGTAGGTAGACAAGGAAGACCGTAGAAATTCCTTGAGATAGGACTATAGCCTTAACGTGTCCTACCTTATAAGCGAGCCTTGGAGCGTACAAGAATGAGATAGCTGTAAGCAAGGTGCTGAAACCTAAAATGGGTCCGCTAATGCTATCGTCTATCATGAACTTTAAGCTAAACCAGTAGGGCATCAATGGAACGATCATTCCTGCTCCTAAAGCTATTAGTGAGCTAGCGATTAAAAAAGGGACGAGAACATGCGCGGATCTCCTTGGAAGGATGAAAGGTTCTCTTTTCTCAGCATAGCTTTCCTTTGATATCGTTACGGCGAGAATGGGAGAACCAAGTCCTAATATAGCCATCGATAAAAATAGCACTCTATGGGCTGTTAAGCTAGATCCCGTAAATCCTTGAAGTGGATATAGGACGGATAAAAAGAAACCTCCTATCGACATTCCGATAGTTCCTGCAAAAAAGGAAAGCGAAAAAGCTCTAGAATCCGATTTGGCTTTATCGGCTAATAAGGCATTGTACGAAGAACCGAACATAGCTCCCGATAAGCCGGATAAAAGAGCAGCTAAAAGTAACTGTTCAAAGCTTTCAATGTAAGCGAACAATAAAATAGCTATACAAGAGAAAATTCCTCCTGAGATGAAAACTTTCCTTCTACCGTATTTATCCGAAATGTATCCAAAGGGCCAACTAAAGATCACCATTATTAACCCCGTTAAGGTAATTACAAAGCCCATTACCCATCCGGGAAAGCGCAATACTTCAACAATATAATAGGGCAGGGAATAACTCATAGTCCCCGTAGAAAAGGCGGTAAGAAACCAAGCTAATACTAACCTTCCTACCTCACCTTTCATATAACCGCGATAGGAAGCTATCATTGGCCCTTTTATGGGGTCGACGAGAATATAGGTTATAAGCTTTCTCAATACTTCCTTAGTATAAGGAAATAATAAAGCTGAGAAATTTACCTTACAACTTTCTTTCGATGCATTCTACTTAAATTTTATAATGAGTGTGTAGTTATGGAGAAAAATTTTAAATAATAACTCCTTGAAGGTTATCGATAGCATGTATGACTGGGTATCCTTACTTTGTTCCATCATAGCCATAGTTTTCGCGGCTTCCCTATTCTATTACGTCCTCAGATATCCTGAAGGAACGGAAGAGATGAAAAGGATATCAAGCGCTATAAGGGAAGGTGCGAAGGCTTATCTAAAGAGGCAGTACAGCGTTCTTATCGTGTTTATCGCTATCATGTCCATCGTACTCGGCCTCGCTTTGTCGGTATTGGACGCCATAGCTTTTATCTTTGGAGGGATATTATCTATCCTTTCAGGTTATATAGGGATGACCGCTGCTACAAAGGCTAACGTTAGAACTGCGGAGGCCGTTAAAAAGGGATTAGATGAAGGGCTGAGAGTGGCTTTCGCAAGTGGATCCGTTATGGGGTTTATAACTGTTGGACTAGGTCTACTAGGCATCTCCATCTTCTACTTAATATACGGTACGGAAGTTGCAAGCTTCATAGCCGCCTTTGGGCTAGGAGCGAGTAGCGTTGCTTTATTCGCTAGAGTCGGAGGAGGTATATATACTAAGGCAGCGGATGTAGGCGCTGATCTAGTGGGAAAGGTGGAAGCCGGAATACCAGAGGACGATCCTAGAAATCCAGCGGTAATAGCTGACAATGTAGGAGATAACGTAGGAGATGTCGCGGGAATGGGAGCAGACCTTCTAGAATCTTACATAAGCGCTGTAATCGCCGTTATGGTACTAGCAGCCGTTACCTTTAAGGGCGAGCTTATAGTTAAAGGAATGACTGTACCGTTGCTTATAGCGAGCATGGGCATAATATCGTCTTTAGTAGGCTACTTCTTAGTTAGGATCAGGAAAGGAGAAGAGGGAGTAGGAGCTTTAGTTAAGGCGTTAAGGAAGGGTATATACACGGCTGCCGTGCTGCACGTTATCCTTTCGTTCCTAGTGGTCTACTATTACTTAGGTCCCGAGTACATAGGAGTATTTTACGCTATGCTTGCTGGATTGGTAGCTGGCTTATTAATAGATCTGAATACTCAGTATTTCACATCGGATATTTACAATCCAACTAAGAACTTAGCACATGCATCCTTAACCGGAACGGGCACTACTATCATAAGCGGTTTAGCGTTAGGTATGCTGAGTACGGCGGTACCTATTGTAGCGGTTGCTATAGCTACGTATATAGCGTATCTAACGGCCGGTCTTTACGGTATAGCTATGGCGGGAGCTGGCATGCTAGCTATCCTCAGTATAACTCTTGCTTCTGATGCCTATGGACCTGTAGCCGATAACGCAGCCGGAATAGCTGAGATGGCACATCTAGGTGAGGAAATAAGGGATAGAGCAAGCGATTTAGACGAGCTTGGAAATACTACAGCTGCAACAGGCAAGGGCTTCGCTATAGGATCCGCCGCTCTCACAACTTTAGGATGGATCGTTTCGTACTTAGCCGTAGTGAACGCTATAAGGATGAAAGCCGGAGTTCCTCTTCTAGAATTAAGCTTCACAGATCCCAAGGTTATCGTAGGTATGTTTATAGGAGGGCTGGTGCCGTTCGTGTTCTGCGCCGTTGAATTAAACAGCGTAGGAAAAGCCGCCTTCCATATAGTTAATGAAGTGAGGCGACAATTTAGGGAAATTCCTGGCTTAATGGAGGGTAAGGCGAAGCCCGATTACGCTAGG
>CAYQTV010000008.1:7026-14400 GCA_964420525.1 uncultured Nitrososphaerales archaeon
TACGCTAGGTGTGTAGATATAACTACGAGATTTGCGCTTAAAGAAATGCTCATCCCAGGCTCGCTCGCGGTAATAATACCGATAATCGTAGGATTTGCCCTAGGGGCGGCAGCATTAGCGGGCTTCCTAGTAACGGCAACCGTTACCGGCTTCCTACTAGCGATATTCATGGCTAACGCTGGAGGAGCTTGGGATAATGCTAAGAAGTACATTGAAAAGGGTAACTTAGGTGGAAAGGGCTCCGATGCTCATAAAAGCGCTGTAGTAGGAGATACTGTAGGTGACCCGTTAAAGGATACTGCGGGTCCATCGCTTAACATCTTAATAAAGATCATGTCTAAGGTAGCCTTGGTTTTCGCGATATTCTTCGCCTTCATTTAATTTTTTAACATAATCCTGTAAAAAATTTTTATTGCTCTGCAATTTAAATCTATGTTACAAAACAGATCTGGGGTAGAATGGAAGGAAATGCGAGAGAATGAAGAGCTTGTTAGAATGGAAAACATCGTTAAGAGATTTCCTGGAGTAGTAGCTAACGATCACGTGAACTTTGAGCTTAAAAGAGGAGAAATACACGCTCTCTTAGGCGAAAACGGTGCCGGTAAAACCACGCTCATGAACATACTTTACGGATTATATAGCTTAGATGAGGGAAGGATAATAGTGAAGGGGAAGGATATCACTCACCACTCTCCTAAAGACTCTATTAAGTTAGGCATCGGCATGGTTCATCAAAACCTCAAGCTCATTTCTTCTCACACGGTTACGGAGAATATAATTTTAGGCCTAGACAGGCCTAAGTTCTTTCTAAATTTAAAAGAAGCCGAAAGAAGGGTGAGAGAGCTAGCTGAGAAGTACGGATGGAAGATAGATCCTAAAGCTAAAATATGGCAGCTATCCATCGGTGAAAGACAACAAGTTGAGATATTGAAGCTACTTTATAGGAATGCGGACATATTAATCATGGATGAGCCTACGTCCGTTCTAACTCCGCAAGAAACCAAACAACTCTTCTCCTCCTTAAGGAAGATGGCGAAGGAAGGGAGAGGGATAATTTACATTACTCACAAACTCGATGAAGTTTTCGCGGTATGCGATAGAGTAACCGTAATGAGAAAGGGAAGGGTAGTAGCTACTAAGCCGGTATCTGAGACGACTAAAGAGGAGCTAGCGAGATTAATGGTTGGAAGACCCGTTTTATTTAGAATTGAGAAAAGGGAAAAACCTCCAGGAGAGATACTCCTCGAGCTCAGAAACGTTCGAGCTTTGAACGATAAGGGGTTATTAGCGCTGAAGGGGATATCGTTAAACGTTAGGAGACACGAAATACTTGGCATAGCAGGCGTAGCTGGAAATGGTCAACGTGAACTTGCTGAGGTTATAACCGGCCTTAGGAAGGTAGTATCCGGAAAGGTAATAATAGATGGAAGAGATGTTACTAATAAAAGCCCTAGGAAGATACTGGAGGAAGGGGTAGCTTTTATTCCCGAAGAAAGGATAGGAACTGGTGTAGTTCCAAATTTAACGGTTGCTGAAAACCTAATATTAAGGACCTATAGGTACAAACCATTTTCAAATCGGATATTTCTCAACTTTAAATCGATTTTTAAACATGTAGATGAATTAATAAAGAGGTTCGATATAGTAACCCCAGACAGGAACCTAAAGGCTAAGTTCTTATCTGGAGGGAATGTACAAAGGGTCGTTATAGCTAGAGAGCTAACGGGGATACCAAATCAAGGTCCGCCTAAGCTAATCGTCGCCGTACATCCTACGAGAGGACTAGATGTTGGAGCTACTGAGTACGTAAGGAACGCCTTAATAAGGTGCAGAAATGCGGGTTCCGCGATATTGCTGATATCGGAGGATTTAGAGGAGATTATGAGTATGAGCGATAGGATCGCTGTAATCTATGAGGGCAAAATAATGGGTGTCTTACCTCAAACTCAAGCTAAGATAGAAGATATAGGGCTTATGATGGGCGGAGTTCCTCTAGAGGAGATCGGGAAATGATGCTTAAAATAACGAAAAGAGGGCCCATATCTAGATATTTCTCAGCTTTAATTACTCTCATCTTCCTCTTCCTAGCTTTTTTAGCCGGTTCAGCTCTTTTCCTCTATGCTGGAGTTAATCCGGTAGAGGCCTATTACGCAGTTGCACAGTCCTTCGTTAACCCATTGCTTCTAGCTGAGTCGATAGCTAGGGGGATACCGATCATGCTCGTCTCCTTGGGACTAGCTATAGCCTTTAGGATGAACTTTTGGAATATCGGAGGAGAGGGACAGCTGTACATGGGCATGTTCGCGGCAACGGGCGTGGTACTATGGAACTTAGAAACACATGTAATCCCCGACCCTTTACTCCTACCCGTTATGTTCTTAGCCTCATTTGTAGTTGCAGGCCTCTGGGGCGTAATAGCTGCCGTCCTAAGAGCGAAGTTGGAGATAAACGAAGTACTTACCACCATTATGCTTAACTATATAGCGATCTTATTCGTAGATTACCTAGTTTATGGACCTTGGAAAGACCCCCATGGGTACGGCTTTCCTTTAACTAAACCCTTTCCTCCATCTGCCCTTCTTCCCTCCATACCTGGAACGCATGTAAATATGGGATTGGCTATAGGCATTATCGCGGCGTTCTTAGTCCATGTGCTAATGAGTAGATCTAAGATAGGCTTTGAGATAAGGGTAACTGGAGATAGCTTCTCGGCTGCGAGGTACGCTGGTATAAGCTACTTTAAGATCGCAACTGTAGTAATGATGATTAGCGCTGGCTTAGCGGGTCTAGCTGGTTTAACTATAGTGAGTGGCATAATAGGGAGGTTAAGGCCTAGAGCGAGTCCAGGGTACGGATATACTGGAATTATAGTAGCATGGATTTCAGGCTTAAATCCATGGTTGATAGTTCCGGTATCGATATTGTTCGGAGGCTTGCTCGTAGCCGGAGATACTCTCCAATCCGCTATGAGACTTCCGTTCGCTATAACTCAGGTCTTCCAGGCCCTCATCCTCATATTTGTAATTATGAGCGAGTTCTTGAAGAAGTACCGTATTCAGATAGGAGGTGTTAAAATTTGAGCTTCGACGTTATCGCCTTCATTACATCCCTACTGATTAGTACGGTTCAGGCTGGAACGATCTACTTGCTTGCTACCGTAGGCGAAATTTACGCTGAAAGATCCGGCGTTATAAACTTAGGATTAGAGGGGATGATAATTATGGGAGCTTTGACATCGTTTATAGTTACCTTTTATACAGGAGATTACCTCTTAGCTGTTCTGCTTGCTGTGTTAGCTGGCTTATTGATGAGTTTATTGCATGCCTTCATATCTATAAGCTTAAAGGTCAACCAATACGTAAGCGGAATAGCTTTAACAATTCTTGGACTGGGGTTAAGCGGGTTTTTAGGAAGGCCGTTAACGGGAATGACCGTAGAAAAGGTACACGAAATACCAATTCCCGTGCTTTCAGATATACCCGTTGTAGGGCCGGCTTTCTTTAAGCAAAACGTATTCGTTTACATTTCTTACGTCATTGCTATTTTAGGATGGTACGTACTTTTTAAGACCAGGATAGGCCTAAATATAAGATCCGTTGGAGAGAACCCGTCGATGGCCGATTCTCTAGGCGTAAACGTAACTCTCGTAAGATATGGAGCTACGTTATTTGGTGGAGCTCTCGCAGGCTTAGCCGGAGCTTACTTCTTCATAGGCTATCAACCGTTCTGGGTAGAAGGTATGACCGCTGGGAGGGGATGGATTTCGATAGCCTTAGTCATCTTCGCTGCTTGGAGCCCATTGAGAGCTATAGCTGGAGCGTACCTATTTGGAGGGGTCGAGGCGTTACAGTTTAGAATGCAGGCCTTCGGTTACGGAACGGCTACTCCGCAGTTTATGTTAATGCTTCCTTACGCTTTAACTATCGTAGTCCTTATAATGTTATCACATCATTCGATAAGGAAGAGAATAGGAGTACCGGCGGCGCTAGGAATCCCCTATTCTAGAGAGGAGTAATTTTTAAACGGTTGTGTTAAAAAGGCTTATATCGATTTCTAGCTTAGCTTCTATCATGGCTAAAAAGCTAACGAGGAGGAAGTTTCTTGGGGTTTCCACGACAGCTGCAATTGGAGCTACGATCGGAGGAGCTATAGCCGGAGGAGCTGTAGGCTATTATGCTGGCGTTTCTTCGGTAAAGCCCGAAAAAATCGAGGTTAAAGTGCCGGTAGAAAAGAAGGTCAAGGCTGGTTTCGTATACGTAGGACCTGTAGGGGATTACGGTTGGACCTACGCACATGATAGAGGGAGGCTCTATGCTGAGGAAAAACTACCTTGGCTAGAAACGATATATATAGAGAGCGTTCCAGAGGCTGAAGCTGCAGGGGCTATAGAGAACTTACTAGCTCAAGGTGCGGACATCGTCTTCACTACAAGCTTCGGATATATGGATCAAACGGCCGAGGCTGCAGCGAAACACCCGGATAAATTCTTTGCACACTGTTCGGGTTATAGAAGCGGAGCGGCCGGAAATGCTCCAGAGAATATGAGCGCTTACTTTGCTGAATTTTACCAATTGTATTACTTAAATGGGTTAGCCGCTGGAGCGGTTACTAAGACCGGAGTAGCTGGGTATGTAGCAGCTCACCCAATTCCCGAAGTTATTAGACATATTAACGCCTTTGTTCTGGGCTTTAGAGAGGCGGCAAAGGCTAGAGGTTTCGCAAACCCTAAGGCCTACGTAGTTTGGATCTTTACTTGGTTCGATCCAGCGAAGGCTAGAGAAGCAGCTGTAAGCCTAATTGAAAGTCAAAATGCAGACGTTTTAGCCTTTACCGAAGATTCGCCAACTACTTTACAGGTCGCTGAAGAATACACGACTAAGAAAGGGAAGAGAGTCTGGAGCTTTAGCCATTATTCCGATATGAGCAGTTACGGACCTAATTCCCACTTAACTGGTCAAATAGTCAACTGGGGTCCAATATACGTAGATTTAATATCTCAAGTTTATAGAGGGTACTGGAGATCGGTAGACATATGGGCTAGAATAGGGGATTATCATCCGTATAGATGGAGGAGACCTGTAGATAAAAGCACAGCCGGAACGAAGGAGGGAGTGGTATATCTAGCACCGCTAAACCCTGCGATTCCCTCAGATATAGTGGCAGTAATTAAGGAAAGGTATGAGGCTATGAAAGAGCTATTATTTGAACCGTTTACTGGACCCATATACGATAATCACGGTGTGCTTAGATTGAAAGACGGAGAAAGAGCCGACCACGATATACTATGGAGTATGGACTGGTTCGTGGAAGGTATAGAAAGCGAAATTCCCAAGGGGTAAATACCCCTTTCCTTTTCTTTTTAACATCTTTATATATCCCTCTTCACGTAATTTACCTATCTTGAAGGTCATCGCTACAGGTATAAGCGGTAGCGGTAGAGGGGAGTACCTTAAGGAGGTATGTGAATTTGCAAAAAAGAAGGGGAAAGATATAATGTTATTCGACGTCGGAAAAATGATGTTTTCTACAGCGGAAAAGCTAGGAATAAAAATTCCAGAAGATAAGATCTTAGATCTCGCTCCTTCTACTTTAAGCTATTTGAGAACTACCGTGTTTGAACAGATTTTAAGGGAATCGAAAGAATATGAGAACATAATAGTAAGTACTCATGCTTGCTTTAGATGGAGAAAGCACCTCTTACAAGCTTTCGATTTCCACTATCTA
The DNA here is from genome assembly GCA_964420525.1 of uncultured Nitrososphaerales archaeon. Taxonomy (GTDB): domain Archaea; phylum Thermoproteota; class Nitrososphaeria; order Conexivisphaerales; family CALBHZ01; genus CALBHZ01. The sequence continues at coordinate 12,751 of CAYQTV010000008.1, forward strand.
GATCAGCTAAAGCCGGATATGTACATTGTAATTATCGATTCCATCTCCTCGATAAAGGCTAGATTGGAGTTTAGGGAGGCGTGGAAAGGAAGGCTAAAGCTTAAGGATATAATAGTATGGCGTGACGAAGAGGTCTTCATAACTAAATCGGTTGCCGATTTCCAAAAAAGGCCCTTCTATGTTATCGCTTATCGAGAACCTCCCGAAACTCTATATAAGTTAATGTTTGAGCCTAATGTAAGAAAGACCTACTTAAGCTATCCTATGACCCATTCAAAAGAAGACTCAATAGAAATTGAAAGGAAGGACAAGTTCAGGGATACGCTTAGAAAAGCAGGCTTAATAGTTTTCGATCCTGCTGAAATAGAGGACGTTAAGCTGCTGAAGCTAGTCGGGAAATTTAAGAACGAAGTAGAGATAGAGGTAGATGGCTACAAAGTCGCTATACCTAAGGAGGAGATAATTGAAGTAGAAGAGGATATACAACATCAAACAGTCGCTAACGATTATCAGCTAATAGATCAGAGCGATTTCATTACCGTTTACTACTATCTACCCGTTATGTCTCCAGGAGTTCTTTCCGAAATGACTTATGGCTTTACTAACAACAAACACGTATACGTTGTATTCAAAGGACCAGAGAGCCCTTTCTTCAGGTACTATTCTACGAAGATCTTCAAAGATGAAAGCTCTTTATTTAATTTCTACTTTAAAGAGGGCTATATAAAGGAAATACCCGAATGGAAAAGTTAAGGTATTTCAGATTCAGCTTTTTCAATGGCCTTTTTAATCTTGCTTACTACGTCTTTAGGAAGAGTAACGTCCTCCTTTCTAGCTTCTACGGGTCCTAAAATAACCAAACCCTTTCCCTTTACGATGTCTATCTGATGTAAATTCAAGCTATGTTCGGTTTGCCTCATCTTTTCGATTATCAAGTATCTCCTCAGCTTCCCTCCTCTCAGAGCCCTCCTAAACCTTATAATACCGTCCGCTACATGTTCCAACCCCCATCCAAAAGCTTGTGATGTGCTTATCGCGTATTGAGACGTCGCTAAAACGGTAAAATCCCATTTAGACAACACCTTCTTTAAATAGTAGCTATATCTTCTCGCCATAGCGGGCTTATCTAACCAAAAAGCGCTCATTGAATCTACAACTAGTCTCGCTCTACCATATCCTAAGTAACGTTTAGCTTCCAGTATTTTTTCAACTAAATCTTCAAGTTCGAGGCTCTTTAAGCTCCATTGATCCTCCTGACCCATTAAAGCATCTATTACAACTAAAGCCTTCCTATCGATCGCATCCTGGAGATCTATACCGAATTGACTAGCTTGAATTATAATCGACTTCCTGCTTTCCTCTGTTGTAACATATATGCATTTATCCCTTTCTTCAATCCCCTTCGCGATGAACGAGATGCATAATATAGTTTTTCCAGTACCCGGTTCTCCTGTTACAGCTACGAAGAACCCCCTAGGTATTCCTCCTTCTAGGATTCTATCTAGGCTTTCCACTCCTGTTGAAAGCCTTTCCATTACGATATTCGATAGGACGGCGTACCATTTAACGTTAACGATAAACGGACCAAGTAGCAACCTATTTATTGTACGTCTAAGGATAAAATTGATTGTGAGAAAAAAGTACGGCCTA